>CAMDGH010000042.1 GCA_945897755.1 Chryseobacterium gleum
GATGCAGGTAATGTTACTAATTCCGTTTGTCCATCTACATCAGGATCCTGTCCCGGAGGTGTTTATATTTCACCTTGTCCGAATACCATAACTTATTCTAAATCCTCTTTTTGTAAGTCTGAAACGAATCCAAAGCCTACTGTGTCACCACCTAATGGAGGTGTTTTTAGTGTTACTCCAGCTTCTAAATTGATTATGTCAACTGATGGAACGATTGATCTTGCTCAAAGTACTCCAGGTACATACACCATTTCGTATACTATTAATGGGTGTAGTAGTGATTTTTCACTTACAGTGAACAATCCATCAGCTCCAACAACAACTGCAGCCGTCCAAGACTTTTGTAAAATCGACCAAAAACGAGTGAGCGACTTAAATCCAAGTGGTTCAACGATCCAATGGTACAAGTTACTCTCCCCAACAGCAACACTAGCAACCACAGAACTTTTAGTGGAAGGCATCTACTTTGCGCGCACCATCGCTGGTTTATGTGAGAGTGATGACAGTGTTCGGGTAACGGTAAAAATGAACAATCCTGCAGCTCCAACAACAACTGCAGCCAACCAAGACTTTTGTAAAATCGACCAAAAACGCGTGAGCGACTTGGACCCAAGTGGTTCAACGATCCAATGGTACAAGTTACTTTCCCCAACAGCAAAACTAGCAACCACAGAACTATTAGTGGACGGCATCTACTTTGCGCGCAGCATCGGTGGTGTATGTGAGAGCGATGACAGTGTTCGGGTAACGGTAAAAGTGAACAATCCTGCAGCTCCAACCACAACTGCAGCCAACCAAGACTTTTGTAAAATCGACCAAAAACGAGTTAGCGACTTGAATCCAAGTGGTTCAACGATCCAATGGTACAAGTTACTCTCCCCAACAGCAAAACTAGCAACCACAGAACTATTAGTGGACGGCATCTACTTTGCGCGCAGCATCGGTGGTGTATGTGAGAGCGATGACAGTGTTCGGGTAACAGTAAAAGTGAACAATCCTGCAGCTCCAACCACAACTGCAGCCAACCAAGACTTTTGTAAAATCGACCAAAAACGAGTTAGCGACTTGAATCCAAGTGGTGCAACGATCCAATGGTACAAGTTACTTTCCCCAACTGTAAAACTAGCAACCACAGAACTTTTAGTTGACGGCATCTACTTTGCGCGCAGCATCGGCGGTATATGTGAGAGTGATGACAGTGTTCGGGTAACGGTAAAAATGAACAATCCATCAGCTCCAACAACAACTGCAGCCAACCAAGACTTTTGTAAAATCGACCAAAAACGCGTGAGCGACTTGAATCCAAGTGGTTCAACGATCCAATGGTACAAGTTACTTTCCCCAACTGTAAAACTAACAACCACAGAACTATTAGTGGACGGCATCTACTTTGGCCGCAGCATCGGTGGTGTATGTGAGAGTGATGACAGTGTTCGGGTAACAGTAAAAGTGAACAATCCTGCAGCTCCAACAACAACTTTAGCCGTCCAAGACTTTTGTAAAATCGACCAAAAACGAGTGAACGATTTGAATCCAAGTGGTTCAACGATCCAATGGTATAAGTTACTAGCCCCAACAACAAAACTAGCAGCTACAGAACTTTTAGTGGAAGGCATCTACTTTGCACGCTCCATCGGTGGTGTATGTGAGAGCGATGACAGTGTTCGGGTAACGGTAAAATTGATGCCTCGCTTGAAGGTGCTTAGTTCGCAGCCGAGTTCTTGTGGATTAAAGGATGGATTGATTACCATTTCAAGTCCTTCTCTAAATTTGAATGGGAAGTTAGGTTTGTCTAAAGACAGTATAAACACGATTCCCTTAGTTGATTTACCAAGCTATACCCTGAGTGGTCTAAAAGCAGGTTCTTATCAATTATCGTATAATAATAATGTATGTGTTTTTGACACTTTAATTTCTATAAACGATCCAGGATCACCAGTTAAACCGATTTTATCTCCTTCAGGAGCAACGAAGTTTTGTAATGGCAATAAGGTTAAAGTAACATATACAAATCCAACAGGTGATCCGTTTAAGTGGCATGACGGAAGTACTGATACATCAATTGATATCACTAAAAAATCAGTTTGTTATGTTGTTGTGACGAATGCTTTAGGGTGTAAGAGTACTTCATCAATAACAGATGTAGACGTAATTACTTTTCCAACGGTTACAAAATTAACAGGGAATGTAGATTCATTGTTTTATTGTTCTTCTGATGGTAAGATGATTAAAGATTTACCCTATGCCCCTTACAGTCCTCAAACCATAGAATGGTTTGACGGAAATAAAAAAATAACAAGTCCAAATGATAAGTTAGCTTCAGGGTTTTATTATTGTGCAGAAAAAGAATTAAATTCTGGTTTGAATTGTATAAATGATAAAAGAGATACTGTTTATGTAACTCTAAATACAATGCATGTTGATATAGCTGTTCAACAATCCGTTTGTGGTCAAAATAATGGTGAAATTAGTCTAAAAATCACAGGTACTCCGGGACTTAAATACGATTTTTCTTGGAGGAAAGATGGCTCTATTTTGACTGAGACAACTAAATCGATTGGTAATATTTCAGAGGGTTCATATTATGTTACAATTAAAACGAAGGGTTGCATTCTGCAAGATTCGATGATTTTGTTAGTTTGTAAAGATCCAATCATTCCTCAAATTTTAACACCAGATGGCAATTTAAAAAACGATTTATGGGAGATCGGATTTAAATACAAATACCCTAATGTAACTGTTGAGATTTATAATCGATGGGGTAATTTAGTGTATAAAAGTGAAAAACCATACAATGATAATTGGGATGGAAAACCAAATGTTGCTGGGACTATAGGAAATGAAACATTACCTTCTGGTACTTATTATTATGTAATAGATAAAGGAAATAATGAATCAATTGAAAAAGGATACCTTGAATTAATAAAATAAAGATTATTTTTACCCGTATAAAATGAGATATAGTTTTTTTTTACTGTCGATACTTATAACTGCTAATGTTTTTTCACAACAAGATGAACAATCTAGTACGTATATGTTTAACCCCTTGCAATTTAATCCTGCTTATGCTGGGAGTAGGGGAGCGCTTACTACTACTGCTGTAATTAGAGCGCAATGGCTGGGCATAGATGGAGCTCCCAGAACTCAGTTTATTTCCCTACATACCCCTCTTGCTCAAAGATCATTAGGAGTTGGTTTTCATGTTAGTAATGATAAAGCGGGTGCTTTAGGGAGAACTGCTGCTTATGGCGATTTTGTATATTCACTTAAATTAAGCAAAAAGAACAGATTAAATTTTGGTGGAAGTGCAGGGATGGACTTTGTTAACCTTGCTTTTAAAGATTTGTATGCAAAAGATCCTACCGAAGTTCAATACTTGACAAATGCGAGTGTAAATTCTTTTAATGCAGGGGCTGGTTTGTATTTTTATAATAAACGTTTTTATGCAGGTTTAAGTACTCCTCGTTTGCTGAAAACGAATTGGAATGCAGCTAGTTTATCTAAAAAACACTTTTTCTTTTCAACAGGTTATGTTTTACCTTTAAATAGTGTAGTAGACATGAAATTTAGTTCTTTAATTAAAGTGGTTCAGAATGCACCGATTGTTTTTGACTTAAACGCTAATGTTTTTTTCTATAAAGCTTTTTGGATAGGAGGGATGTTTAGGTACAATGAATCTGCAGGATTGAACATAGCTTATCAAGTTAAAGAACAGTTAATGATTGGGTATGCGTATGATTATACTTATAATGGTTTAAGAAAAACAGCTACAACTGGAACCCATGAGCTTATGATTACGTATGATATGAATGGAGGGCGTGTCGGGTACATGTCACCACGATTTTTTTAATCAAATAAATGCTATATGAAAAGGGGTATAAACCAATTTAAAAAGCTTATGAAACCGATAATGATTTTCTTTTTCTCACTTGTTTTGTTGAGTGTTTCTAATTCAGTTTGTGCACAAAAAGGAAAAATTAAAAAAGCAGAAAGTTATTTTTCTAAAATGAGGTACTATGATGCTAGTTTAATTTACATTGATTTAATTGAACGAAATCAAATTAGTGCTTCTGAATATCCGGATGTTTATCGTAATGGTGCGATTTCTTTAATTAAGACTAAAAATTATGAGAAAGCTAAGAATGCTTTAGAGTTTTTAAGTGGAACTGATCAATTTACTTTTGATGATGCAAGTCGTTACATTCATTTAATGATGTTTCTTAATAAACAAGATGATGCTAAAAGTATGTATCAACACAAAGTGGTAACAGAAAGTAATGATGAGAGAAAAAAGAGCTTTGATAAGTATTTTAATACGGCTTTTTTAGAAGACTTAAAGAAAGATTCGTTAAGTTATAAACTTGAAAAAACAGCGTTTAATTCTGATTTAGGTGATTTTTCTCCAGCTTATCATCCTAAGGGTATTGCGTTTACATCTGCTAGAAAAGAAACAATGTCAAGTGCTTGGTCAGTTGAAAATACAGCTTTCCTGGTTCAATATTTATATGATAAAAAAACAGGTGAAGTAACAAAGCTCAAAGGTGTCAAAGGAAAGAAACACGATGGAGTTGCTTTCTATGATAGTATTGCTCATAATTGGTATTATTCTAAAAACATTAAAAAGTCAAGAAAGATTGCAATGACTACCGTTGGTATATATATATATTCTGAAGATACTAAATCTGAACAAGCCTTTCCTTTTAATGAGAAAAACACGTTTGTAGCACATCCAAGCCTTTCCGCTGATGGAAATTGTATATGGTTTTGTTCAAACAGAGAAGGTGGTCAAGGTGGTCTTGATATTTGGAGTAGTATCAATGTTGATGGTGTTTGGCAAGATCCTGTAAATGCGGGTCCTATGATAAATTCGGAAATGGATGAAATGTTTCCATTTGAAAGGAATAAGGTATTGTACTTTGCAAGTAGCGGACACGAAGGATTAGGTGGACTTGATATTTTTTCAGCTAATTTAGATGGAATAAATGCTATTCAGGTGAAAAACGAGGGCTATCCTTTAAATAGTCATGGGGATGATTTTTCATTAATTCTCGATTCTTCAAGTATTACAGGTTATGTATCTAGTAATCGTGGTGATTTTATCGATAGAATTTATTCGGTTAAACATGAGAATGTAATGATTGAGTTGCAAGCGAGTTTAAAATCGGGTATTTCAAATGACCCAATTGCAAGTGCGCGTGTCATTGTTACTAATAAGGAAGGATTAGTAATTGATACTATTTATACAGACGCAGATGGTAATTTTAGTTTTAAAGGCAAACCAGGTGACTATGCATTGAAAGTGGAAAGCCCTGAATTTGATGGAATTGATATTCCGCTTGAATGGGCTTCAAAAACAGAGTCTGAGGTAGTCACTTCTTCGTATACGATGGCTCCTAATAAGGTGTCTGTTTCACAGAAAATAATCGATAAATCAACTTTGGCTGCTGTTCCTGGGGCACGTGTTGAGTTTCGTGATCCTTCAACAGGTAATGTTATAGAAGTATTTGCTGATGAAAATGGAGATATCCACGTAGACTTACCTGTAGGAAAAGAATATCAAGTTACAACGTATAAGGAAGGATATGACCCTACAGTTTCTAAAGTAAGTACTAAAGGTTCTTCTAGAGAAATTAAAGGAGTAATTGAAATTGGCAAAACAAGTAGTAAAGTCGGTATTAAGCTCGCGGATATCTTGTATGAGTTTGGAAAAGCAACTTTAAGTGGTGAAGGAACTGGTGAATTGGATACCTTGTCTTCATTTTTAAAAGAGAATCCATTAGTAAGTGTTGTAATCAGCTCTCACACTGATTCAAGAGGAAGTAATGCGTTTAATATGGCCTTATCAGCAAGAAGAAGTATGAGTTGTTTAAATCATTTAGTTTCTAAAGGGGTCAAAAGATCGATGGTTTTAACTAAAAACTTTGGAGAAACTCAGTTGCTTAATCAATGTAAGGATGGAGTTGAATGCTCAGAAGAGCTGCATGAAGTCAATAGAAGAACCGAGTTTGTTTTAGTTTTCCCAAAAGAGAATGAGGCTCCTCTAACAAAATGATTTATAAAGTGAAAAACAAAAAAAAGACGTTTTAAAACGTCTTTTTTTTGTTTTTCACTTTAATCGATTTATATTTGCAACTAGTTCATTAAAATAACTTATTAAGAAAGGTGGAGGGATAAGGCCCTTTGAAACCTTGGCAACCTCACTTGTGAATAGGTGCCAAATCCAATCCTTTATAGGAAAAGATAAGTAGATGATTGAAGCATTCTTCAAATTCACTATTTCTTTAAGTTTGATAACTGGTACGTATTAATTCCATACATGAAAAAAACAATTGAAGAAATTTTAAAAGAACGAATACTAGTTTTAGATGGCGCTATGGGGACTATGATTCAACGCCATACTCTAGAAGAAATTGACTTTAGGAGGGGTTGGTTTGAAGATCATTCATTCTCATTAAAAGGAAATAATGATTTGTTGTCCTTAACACGACCTGATATTATAGAGGAAATTCATAGATTGTATTTCGAGGCTGGTGCTGATATTGCTGAAACAAATACCTTTTCTGGTACTTCGATAGCTCAATCTGATTATTTTTTAGAAAATTATGTTTACGATATTAATTTTCAAAGTGCTTTACTTGCTCGAAAAGTAGCTGATGAATTTACAGCAAAAGAACCTAATAAACCTAGATTCGTAGCTGGCTCAATAGGTCCAACTAACCGTACAGCATCAATTTCACCAGACGTTAACGATCCTGGTTTCAGGGCTACCACTTTTGATCAACTTGTCATTTCTTATCGAGAACAGGTAAATGCATTAATCGATGGGGGTGTGGATATATTGTTGGTTGAAACTGTTTTTGATACATTAAATGCGAAAGCTGCATTGTTTGCTATTGATGAAGTTTATGAACAAAGAGATGTGCGCTTACCAATAATGGTATCAGGGACGATTACAGATCAAAGTGGAAGAACCTTGACTGGTCAAACGACAGAAGCTTTTTTGATTTCAATTTCGCATATGCCTCTTCTTAGTGTTGGGTTGAATTGTGCTTTGGGTGCTTCGATGATGAGGCCTTATCTTCAAATTTTAAATAAAACATGCCCATTTAATGTAAGTGCGCATCCAAATGCAGGTTTGCCAAATGAATTTGGTAAGTACGATGAAACTGCAGCAATGATGGCGATGCAAATTAAAGAGTTTTTAGACGATCGTCTTGTAAATATTATTGGTGGTTGCTGTGGAACAACTCCAGATCACATTCGTTCTATTGCTGAATTAGCATCGAGATATAGTCCACGTTTAATTCCTGAATTTTCTGATTACGATGTCGAATAAAATAGTTGCTAGTTTAAAATTATCTGGTTTAGAACCTTTGATTGTAACTCCTCAAAGTAATTTTATTAATGTAGGAGAGCGAACTAATGTTACTGGTTCTCGCGCTTTTCTTAGGATGATAAAAGAAGGGAATTATGAAGATGCCTTAGTTGTTGCCAAAGATCAGGTTGATGGTGGTGCTCAAATTATTGACATCAATATGGACGAAGGGATGATCGATGGGGAGGAAGCAATGGTTAAATTTTTAAATTTAATTGCATCTGAACCCGATATATCTCGAGTTCCTGTTATGATTGATAGTTCTAAATGGGAAATTATTGAGGCTGGGTTAAAATGCATACAAGGTAAAGGTGTTGTCAATTCTATTTCTTTGAAGGAGGGAGAGGCTAGTTTTATAAATAAAGCGAAACTGATAAAACGGTATGGTGCTGCTGTTGTTGTGATGGCTTTTGATGAAGATGGTCAGGCTGATTCATATGAACGTCGTATCGAAATTTGTCAACGGTCTTATTCAATTCTTGTTGATCAGGTTAAGTTTAATAAGAATGACATTATTTTTGATCCAAACATTTTCCCTGTAGCGACAGGAATGGAAGAACATAATAACAATGCACTTGATTTTTTTCGTGCTACCAGATGGATTCGTGAAAATTTATCTGGTGCTCATGTAAGTGGTGGTATTTCTAATGTTTCTTTTTCGTTTAGAGGAAATGATAAGGTTAGGGAAGCTATGCATTCAGCGTTTTTGTATCATGCAATTAAAGAAGGCATGGATATGGGAATTGTGAATCCATCTATGCTTGAGGTATATGATAATATAGACAAATCCTTATTGGATTATGTTGAGGATGTTTTGCTAAATAGAAGGGAAGATGCTACCGAGCGTTTGTTAGAATATGCTGAAACTGTTAAAGGGGATGGTAAGAAAAAGGTGATTGACTTATCTTGGAGAAATGTTCCTGTCAAAGAAAGGTTATCTTATTCTCTCGTTAAGGGTTTGGTGGAATTTATTGATGAAGACACCGAAGAGTGTAGGAAATTGTATGAAAGACCAATTGAAGTTATTGAAGGTCCTCTAATGGATGGCATGAATATCGTTGGTGATTTATTTGGTGAAGGCAAGATGTTTTTACCTCAAGTAGTTAAATCTGCTCGTGTTATGAAAAAAGCAGTGGCTTATCTTCTCCCTTTTATTGAAGCAGAGAAAGATGGAGTTAAATCTTTTTCAGGTAAGATTTTAATGGCTACGGTAAAAGGAGATGTTCATGATATTGGGAAAAATATTGTTGGTGTTGTATTAGCTTGTAATAATTACGAAGTGATTGATATGGGGGTAATGGTATCAGCGGATAAGATTATTCAAAAAGCCATCGAAGAAAATGTTGATATTATTGGCTTGAGTGGTCTTATCACCCCTTCTTTAGATGAAATGGTTACAGTTTCTAAGGAAATGGAACGTTCGAACTTAAATATCCCTCTTATGATTGGCGGGGCGACCACTTCAAAAGTACATACAGCTGTAAAAATCGAACAAAATTATACTAAAGGACAGGTAGTCCATGTTTTAGATGCCTCTCGATCGGTAACTGTTGTAGAACGTTTATTAGGCTCTAAAAAAGAAGCCTATATGTTGGATGTTAAAAACGAATATTCACGTTTGCGAGAACATTATGAAAAAAGCAGGGCTGAAAAACAATTGTTAACCTTGTCTCAAGCACAAAATAATAAATTTAAAATCCAATGGGATCTAAAGGATATTGTAAGACCCGCTCAACTGGGAATAACTGAATTTTTAGACTATCCGTTAGATGATTTAGTTTCCTATATTGATTGGTCTCCTTTTTTTCAGACTTGGGAACTACACGGAAGGTATCCTGCTATTTTGTCTGACCCTGTTGTAGGAGTGGAGGCAAGTTCGTTATTTAACGATGCTCAAGTAATGCTTCAAAGAATGGTTTCTGAAAAATGGACGAAAGCGAATGCTGTGGTTGGTATTTTCCCGGCGAATTCTATTGGAGATGATATTGAGGTTTATGCGGATGAATCAAGTTCAGAGGTAATTATAGTTCAACATACCCTAAGGCAACAAACGAAGAAAACTACAGGACAAGCTAACTTAGCACTTGCTGATTTTATTGCACCTAAAGAATCAGGAATTAAAGATTATTTAGGTGCCTTTGTGCTTACCACTGGAATTGGAATGGATGTTCATGTTGAACGTTTTGAAAAGGATCACGATGACTATAACGCTATTATGATAAAAGCGCTTTCTGATCGTTTAGCCGAAGCTTTTGCTGAGTTAATGCATGAAAAAGTAAGGACATCGATTTGGGCATATGCGTCTTGTGAAAATCTTTCTAAACCTGATTTGATTAAAGAGTCATATCAAGGAATTCGCCCAGCCCCTGGATATCCAGCTTGTCCAGACCACACAGAAAAAAATGGGCTTTTTAAATTGTTAGATGCAACTCGAATTACAGGAGTTTCATTAACTGAAAGTTTAGCTATGTTACCTACAAGTTCTGTAAGTGGATGGTATTTTGCTCATCCACAAGCAAAGTATTTTGGTTTGGGGAAAATTACTAATGAACAGGTTGAATCAATTTCTACTCGAAAAAAAATTCCTTTTGAGCTTATGGAACGTTGGCTGGGTAGTGTAATTCATTAATTTATACTAGTTTTTTAAAATCATTTTGAAATGTGTATTTTTACTATGGATTAATTGCTTTTCTATGATTAAGCTTTATTTAATTTTTTCGTTGTTTTTTTTTACAGGGTTTTCTGTATCACAGGCTCCTTTTGCTAGTTTTTCAGCTTCTAATTTAAAGGTATGCGCTGGTACTTCGATTTATTTTTCAAATAGTTCATCTGGAAATATTAAATCATCAAATTGGGATTTTGGAGATGGTGTCACATCTCAATCCTCTGGTATCGGAAGTATGGAACATACTTATTCTAGTCCAGGAAAATACACCGTTACTTTATTGGTCATTACTCCGAATGGCATCATTGATGATGAAGAAAAAAAATTATACATTGAGATTTTAAACACACCAAAAGCGGCATTAGAGTTAGTGGGAGAAAAATGTCAAGTTCCGGCCACAATTTCAGTAATTAATAATTCAGTTCAGAATCCGGGGAACTCATATCAATGGAGTTTTGGAAATGGTCAAACAACTAATGCGATTTCACCTGGACAAGTTTCGTTTAATTCTGAAGGAAAATTTTCTGTTTCATTAACGATTTCAAATCCAAATTCAGGATGTAATTCATCGATCAGTCAAACCATTCAAATTTGGGATTATAGGGCTTCGGTTAAAGGAGATGTGAAGGTATGTGCTAATGACCCAGCGAAATTAATAGCTACTGCGAATAAAAATATTGATGCGTATAGTTGGGATTTTGGTAATGGTACATCTGGACCTGGAAACGATACCGTGTCTGTGACATATTCGAAAGCAAAAAAGTATTATTACCCTTCTGTTACAGTAACAAATAACCAAATATCATGTAAGCATACCGAACCATTTCAAATTGAAGTTATGCCTTTACCCGCTCCAGTCTTTTCAGTGAATACGCAAAAAGTATGCCCTAATTTTAGTGTTTCTTTTACAAATTCAACCCAGGGTGGGTCAGATTTCAAATGGAACTTTGGTGATGGGGGAACTTTTTTTGGAAAGCAGCCTCCGCCCTATACGTATAAATCTGAATCTGATTATGCTGTTACACTCTCGTGTAAAGGGAATAACGGATGTTTCGGATCAACAACTTATTCTAAATTTATTTCTGTTAAAAACCCAGAAGTTGTTTTTTCGGCTGACTCAACAAAGGGATGTGCTGATATCCCTGTAAATTTTATTGATAAATCGACTTCTCCAAATGATGAAAATCCAATAGTAGGATGGCAATGGGATTTTGGTAATGGGAATACTTTCTCAGGGAAAAATCCAAATCAACAGATTTATGGGATTGGTAATTATGATGTTAGCTTAAAAATCACATCGATGCTTGGTTGCGTTGTCTCTAAAAAGAATATAGCGATGATTCGTGTAGGATTAATTGATGGTTTGAAATTTACTGTGTTGGAAGATTCGTTATGTATAAAGGAAGGATTTCAGTTTAAAGAAGCAATCAAAATTTCTGCTCCCTACACTAAGGATGAAGTAACGTATACCTGGGATTTTGGAGACAAAACAATTTTAACGAAATACAATCCAATTTACGCTTATACAAAAGACATCGGTTTTTTTGATGTCAAGCTTATTGCAGATTTTAGAGGGTGCCTTGATTCGTTTAAGCTTAAAAAAGCTGTTTACGTTAAGCCACCCTTGTCTCTATTTAAACCTGAGTCTTTTTTGTATTGTAATCCAAAAAGTTTTCCGGTAGAAGTTAAGTTATTAGATCAATCTAAGGCAGGATTTAACGATGATATCGTTACTGTAGATTGGGTTTTTGGAGATGGGAAGTTTGCAAAAATTGATACGCTTAACTTGAGTAACCCCCTTCTTGGATCGATAAAACACAATTATTCTGATTATGGTAAATATAAAGTATTTCAAAAAGTAACAAATCATACCACTGGTTGTATTGATACCATGAGTAAAATATTCCATATCTCATGGACAAAAAGTTCTTTTGATCTTTCAAATGATTCTGTCTGTAGATTTTCAAAAATCAAGATGAAAGAGAAAAGTACTTCTTTTGATCCTTTGGTTAACTGGGTGTTTTTTATGGGAGATGGAGCTGCTGTTGTAGGAAGAGATACGGCATATCGATATCCAAATGCAAGTACGTATATGTCTAATGGAAATTACATTCTTTCGTTGGTATCCTCGAATAATGTCGGGTGCGCTGATACTGCTTATTTTACTAATTTGAAAGTGCTGCAATTACCCAAGGCTGCTGCAGTAACAGCGAATAAGATAGGGTGTATTCCTTTTGATGTTAAATTCCAAAACACATCTAAAGTACAAGAAAATGGAGTTGCTTTAGCTTCTTTTGATTGGTTTTTCGCCATCGATTCATCAAAACAAACATCTCAAAATGTAAATCAACAGGTACATAAAACATTTTTAATCGAAGGTGATTATTATTCTTATATTCAAGCTACAGATGTTTTTGGATGTAAATCTTTTGTTGATTCAGTATTAGTGCTAATTCCAAAACCAACAACTGAATTTAAGATAGATTCAATTGTATGTAATAATGAAGTATTTACAACCATTAATAAAACGAAAGGACTGGGTATTCAGAAATATAAATGGTATGTTGATAATGTGTTGAGTTCGCAAGGCGATAGTTTGTCTTTTTCATTTAATGAAATTGATAAATCTAATTTAGCTGTTTATCATTCCGTTCGTTTAACTGCTGCAGATGAAATTGGTTGTAAAGATTCATTGACAAAAACAGTTATTGTTTCTTTACCAAGGGCTAATTTTAGTTACACACCAGAAAGTTTGATAGAAAATAATGTGAATGAAAATGGGGAATTTAAATGCCCTCCAGTTTTAGCTAATTATAGTGATTTAACTCAGTCGATAGGTAAAATTGATTCGTCTTTATGGGATTTTGAATTAGGTAAGAAATCAATCAAGCACGAGCCCACTACTTATTATTACTATCCTGGAATTTATTCTACTTATTTGAAATCAGTGGATCAATTTGGATGTTCAGATGATACTTTGCTAAGTAATTTTTTAACTATTTTAGGACCGAAAGCAACATTTAAACACCTCGGACTTGGAGATATTTGTGGTAAGGAGCATCAGTTTACAATGTCTAATTTAGAAAATGCTACAAGGGTAGTTTGGAATTTAGATGATGGGAGGATTGTCCCTGATTCAATTACATTTAGACATGTTTATATGGATATTTCAATTTTCGGTCCATCTGCTGATTTATTCGATAAAGAAGGATGTAAGGTAACCTATGCTATGGATTCAATTAAAATTCCAGGCGCTGGAATGAGTGCTGATTTTACGGCAAATAAAAAAGAGTTTAAGTTGGGTGAAACACTTCTTCTTCAAGATTATTCGATCGGGGGTAATAGTATTAAAAAATGGGATTGGGACTTAAGTTTCGGAGATACTGTAAAAAACACTACTGCCCAAGACGTACAAAAAAAATACACGAAAGGTGGGGTGAAGCCGATTGTACTTACTATTTATGATAAAAATAATTGCTCGGATCAATTTAAGCAGCTTATTAATGTTATTGATGATTATGACGTTCCTAATTTCTTAACTCCAAATGGAGATTTTATTAATGATTCATTGGTTTTGTTTGATTCAATTTTTAAGTATTTTTCGATTCATATATATAATCGTTGGGGAAATTCAGTTTATAATTTGAAAAATAATAAAGGTACATTATTGTGGAATGGTAAAAAGCAAAATGATACACCATGTGAAGCAGGTGTGTATTTTTATAAATTAGAAGGCATACTAGAAGATGGTAACGCCTTATCTAAGTCAGGATTTGTAACTCTGATTCATGGAGCAGATTAATTATAGATTAGCATACAGCTAATAAAATTAATTTCATTCCGTAAGCAATGGAATCATTATCAATGTCAAATTTTGGGTGGTGAACTCCGTATGTTATCCCTTTTTCAATATTTGCGACACCTAATCTAAAAAAACAGACAGGTATTTTTTCTGAATAAAATGAAAAGTCTTCCGATGTCAATCGAATTGGAAGGTCTATTACGTTTTCTGCGCCTAATAATTCAATTGATTTTGATTTTAAATCATTGGTTAGTTCTGGAGAGTTTATTAAACATGGATATCCACGACTTATTTCTATGTCTGCTCGTCCACCGAATGATTCGCAAATAGATTGAGTTTGAGACGCTATTAGCGATAATGCTTTAGATCTCCATGTTTCATCCATCGTTCTAAATGTTCCTTTTAAGATTACTTTTGAAGGGATAATGTTTGTAGCTCCAATTCCTTCAAAATGACCAAAACTGAGAACGCAGGGTGTTTTTGGGTCACAAGATCGACTTACGATTTGCTGAAGGGAAGTAACTAAAGTTGCTCCTATTAGTATGGGGTCTATGCATTGATGTGGCATTGCTCCGTGACCTCCTTTTCCATGAATCGAAATGTATATTTCGTCGCATGAAGCCATGTATAAACCCGATCTAAATCCAACTTTTCCAACTGTTAGTTCCGGAAATACATGAAGTGCATACATTTTAGATACGGTTGGATTTTCAAGAACACCTTCTTTTATTAATATGGATGCTCCACCAGGATTCTTTTCTTCTCCTGGTTGAAAAATTAATTTAATTGGATGGGGGAGTTGATTTCGAATTTCAAAAAGTATCTCTGCAGCACCTAATAAAATACTGGTGTGTACATCATGTCCACACGCATGCATTATACCATTGTTTAATGATTTGTATGGGACATCGTTTTCTTCAATGATCGGAAGTGCATCTAAGTCTGCTCTTAATCCAATAAAAGCATCTTCATGTGAGTGGTGGTCTCCAAGGATAAGACCAACAATACCAGTTCCTCCGATTCCTTTTTCATGCGTTATGCCAATATCAGTAAGGCACTGAGAAACAAATGTACAAGTTTCTTTTTCTTGAAATGAGAGTTCTGGATGTGCGTGAAGGTGTTCCCTATATTGAATTACTTTATAGTGTAATTCTTTCGTTCGTTGGTCTATATATTCACTAAGTTTTTCATTCATTTGAGATGGAATTATAGCCTGAAATAATCATTTTTAGAGAAATAAATACCATTATGATGCCAAAGATGAATTTAACTAAACCTGGGTTTAATTTTAATGAAATTTTAGATCCTGCGTATGCTCCTATGATAAATGCAACAGCAATTACTCCGCCATACCACCAGTTAATATGTCCTGCTTTATAATAATTTATTACTGCAAGTATCCCTATGGGTGGAAGCATTAAGAGTAAACTAGTGCCTTGAGCTTGTTGTTGGGTTAATCCCATGAAATAAACCAAGGCTGGAACGATGATTATTCCGCCACCTATACCGATGAAACCACTCATCATTCCAGCGAAAATACCGATGCAAATTAAAATAATAATTGTTTGTGGTGTCATATTTTTCAAGGTCATATAGAAAAAATAAATACAAAAAGCGTTTTACGGATGATATTTGTATCCGAAAGATAACTATTTTTTCATTCAATTAACAAGTTACATCCCCGAATATCAGAATTGTCATATCTTCCCATAAGTTGAAATTTATTTTCGACAGATTTTCCTAAATCTTGAGTGGAAATAAATGAACATGAATACACGTTAGCAAGATCGATTATATTTATACCTCCTGTCTTTCCTTGATTTATGTATGAGAGAGGGTCATAAGTGTCTCTTATGAGTACTTTCATCCAAGGAGGGTTTGTGAATAAACCGTTTTTATCGCTATAACATTGTGAGAGTAGTTCACTCATGCCGTATTCAGAAGCGATAAATGAAACATTAAAACCTGATGTTAATTTCTTATGGAGTTGTTCTTTTGTAATTTCTTTTCGTTTTCCCTTCATGCCCCCTGTTTCAATAATGATTGCTTGAGATAGGTTTAACTTGTTTTCTGCTAAGTCTAGTAAGGCATAGCTGACACCAAAAATGACTACTTTTTTTTCATTGATCGTAGCTTGATTGTAGACTTCTATTATTTTGGAATAATCGTTTAAGTAATAACCCGATAAATCAGTATTTGATTTTTTAATTAAAAAGTCAACCATATATATTAAACTAGATGCATCTTGCTCAAGGTAATTTGGAAGGAGGGCTATGATAATTTGATCTTCAGGATTTCCAATTTGTGATCTGTAACATGTCTCAAATGAACGTTCATACAATGCTAAAGATTCTACGAAATGATTACTTCGTTGACCTCCAGTACCACTACTTCTGAATTGAATGTCAATTTCGTTATGAAAACAGCGAACTTCATGTGTCTTATAAAATGAAATAGGTAAAAAAGGAATTTCGTAAATGTTTCTTGGTTTGCCTCTATTTAGTTGTTCAATAAATTTTTTGTAAACAGGGTTGTGATGTGATTGGTAGTTATACACTTCCATAGCACATGATTGAAAAGTGTTTTCATCAGAAATAGAAAATATGCCATTAATCAATGAATCCATGACGTAAATTTAGTTTTTTTTTGCTTTATCGCAGGTTTTTAACACCTACGGGTATAGTGCATTACAAGTATTAATTATTATTTAAATATTTTCCATGTATGGAGGAGCCATATGATATGCTGTTGGAATTTAGGAATTGGCATCAAGCTAAATCACTTGAATATGAGCCTTTATTAAACGAGAAAAATCTAGATAACTGGACTAAAATGCGTGAAAAATAGACAATAACTGAAATGCAAAACTTTAGAAATCGAGCATGAAATCATAAGGGAGTAATACTGAATTAGCACAAGCACAGAAACAAAAGAATTGCAATATCAGAACGTATAAATGCTAATATTTCGGATTCAAATAGGAAAAATAGAGGGACTAGGTACGTGAATTTTTTCAACTGTAGATAGGTCTAATAACATATAGACTTAGCACATCAAAATAAAATATACCCGTCCCATTATTTTTAGGGGATTTTTTACACCTTAATTTAGATTTAGTCCCTGTCTTTTAACCATTTTGTTACTGCAGGTGAAAGCTCTTTTTGAGATTTCCCACCAACAAATACACCGATATGTCCGCCTTCAAATTTGTAGATTGTTTTATCTTTCGATCCAACGTGATCATTTAAAGGAATGGTAGCGCTTGGTGGCACTAAGTGATCATGTGTAGCATAAATGTTGAGTAATGGCATCGTAAGTTTCTTTAAGTTTACTTTTTGATTTCCGATTACGAGTTCACCTTTGATTAGTTTATTCCCTTGGTATAAGTCTTCCATAAATTGAAGAAAACATGTGCCAGCTTGGTCAGGACTTTCATTTATCCAACGTTCCATACGAAGGTAATTCATAAGTTTTGTTTTATCTTCCATTGAACTCATTAAGCCGTTAGACTTATGTATTTTCATCATTGGCTTCAACATTTCAAAACCTTCATTTAAAAAAGAACCAGGTATTAAACCATTAAACCCATCTACAAGAGTTTTAAAGTTCATGTCTTTGCTCCACTTAAATAACAAACCATCATTTCCAGCGAAATCAACTGGAGTTACGTGAGTAACTAAATTTTTAACTTTTTCTGGATGTAATGCGCTGTATATAACACTAAAAGTACCTCCTTGACAAATACTTAGTATATTCACTTTATCAACATTTGATGTTGATCTAACATGATCTACACAATTATCAATGTATCCATTGATATAATCATCCATGGAAAGGTATTTGTCTATTTTTGTCGGATACCCCCAATCAATTAGAAACACATCTAAACCTGCATCTAAAAGATTTTTGATGTAGCTTCTGTCAGATTGCAAGTCTAACATTTGATATGTGTTTACCAAGGCATAAACAATCAATACGGGTGTTTTATAAGTTGGATTACTATCTCTATTATACCGATATAACTTTAGTTTATCTTCAGAGTAAACAACTGTTTTTTTTGTTGAAGCTATTTCTACTTCTTTAATTTCAGATAATGTTTCATATCCTTTTAAGAACTTTGAAGTATTGTTTGTAAGTTCTTGTAGAACGTTTACGTGATTTAAATTCATGGGTTAAATGTATGGTTAAAAAAAAAGGGAAAACCGTAATTTTCCCTTTAATTAAATAGTTTAAATAATTAAACTGTTGCTTTACGAGTTGTAGTCGTTTTAGCAGTTGTTTCAGTTGTAGTTGAAGTTAATTTAGCCTCTAACCATTTAACTGTTTTCTTTAAATCGTAAACTGTTTTGTACAAGTCATTCATTTCAGATTTAACAACTAATGGTAAATGCTCAACATTATTTTCAAATTGTTTTTCTAAATTTTGTTTGATCTCCATAGATAATGTAGTCAATTCAGCTTTTAATTTAGAAAATTCAGTTGTACCAAATAATTCAGTGTAAACTGTTTCGTTGATATTAACCCACTCATTAAAGAAAGGTTGAAAAGACGCTGTAAATGTAGTGTCGTTTGCTTTTTCAGTAATAAAAGTAACCGTTTTTTGTGCAACTTTTTGACCAGTTGTGTAAAGCATGTATTGCATTTCAGCTAATTTAGTGCTGTATACAGTTGCTTTATCCATTGTGTTAACAGTCAATTCTAAATTTTCTTTGTCTTTAGTATTTGTAACCAACTTTGTAAGTGGTGCAAACATTTCAGTGTAAGAATTATTAACTGTATTAAATGTTTCAGTATATTTAGCCCAATCACCTGATACTAAATGAGGAAATTTCTCAGTCAAAGTATTCCAATATGTTTTGAATTCTCCGTTAGTATTTTGGTAAGAAGTTACATATTCTTGAATCATTTTAGTGTTGTTCTCAAGAAGTGTATTCAAATTGTTAGTAGGGAAAAAATTAGCGAATAATTCTTCAGTTACTTTTTTGTAGTTTGTTGCATCAAATAAATTTTTCAAATTTTCTACTGAGTAGTTATTGTTTTGAAAAGCATTGAAAAGTGGTTGGTAAAATTCTTGCATTTTAGTATACAATGTGTTTGTATTGTATGAGTTTTGAAACAAGTCTTTAGTCCAAGTTGTTGGCAATGTTTTGTTCAATGTTTCATAAGTTGAATCTAATGTGTTTGTCCAAGTTTTGAACAATGTGTTCCAAGTAGTATTCAAGTTATTCCAGTTCTCAGTAGTTTCAGTTGTAGTTTTACCGATATTGTTAACTGTGTTGTACATGTTTAAATTAAATTCTGTTGCTTTTTTAATCGCATCCAACTGAGTAGTGTAGATGTTTTTATAGAAATCTTCTACGTTAGTCATAGTTGTGTTTACAGTGTTTACAGTATTAACAGTATTAACAGTATCTGTTGTTACATTTTTAAAAAGATTCATTTGAGTATTCCACCATTCTTTGTAAACTTCAGTAGTTTGCCCTAATGTTTTACCAGTTGTAAAAGCCTCTTGAAACTTGTTTGCAGTTTCAACAAATGTGTTGATTGCGTTTGTTTGAGTATTCACTACGTTTTCAAATAAGTTTTTCGTTTCTTTCATATCTATAATTTATAATTTATGCTACAAAGTTCAATCTTTTTATTCGATAAAACAAAATTTTATTATTATTTTTTTATTATTTAATTGTTTTTATTTTACTGCATGTATAATCCTCCATTAATATTGAGGCATTGACCTGTCATATAAGCTGATTCAATTAGAAACCTAACTCCTTTTGCTATGTCGGAAGGGTCACCTAATCGTTGTGCTGGGATCTTTGAAACTATCCCATCTAGAACTTCTTTAGGCATAGCAGCTACCATTTCTGTACCAATAAATCCGGGGCAAATATTATTTACGGTGATTCCATATTTTGCAGTCTCTAGAGCAAGTGATTTGCTAAACCCAATCAAACCTGCTTTTGCGGCTGCATAATTTGTTTGGCCAAATCCACCGGATAATCCGATCACTGAACTGATATTTATAATTCGACCATATTTTTGTTCAATCATTGATGTGATTGCTAAATGAGAAGTGTTGTATGCACTTGTTAGATTTGTGTTTATAACTTCATTCCATTCACTTAAACCCATTTTACGAAATGATTTGTCTCTTGTTATACCTGCATTATTGATTAGTACATCAACTTTTCCGATAGAAGATTCTATAGTTTCAAATAAACTAGCGCATTCCTCAGGAATGGAAATGTTTGCTTGTAGTGCAATTGCATTCCCTCCTTGATTCTTTATTTTTTCCACAACATTATCTGCATGTTCTTTGCTGTGATTGTAATTTACGATTACAGTAAATTCAGGGGTGCCTAATTCCATTGAAATCGCAGAGCCAATGCCACGAGATCCCCCCGTAACTAAGACTACTTTTGTTTGATTTGTAGCGTTCATAACATTAATTTTAGTGGTTTATATTTTTTTTAATGATTTTTTTATTCAATATAACCTAAAATTATTAATAAATTACTACATTGGAGAATTATTTTAAAACAAAATTTACAATGATTGAAGTAGGACAAGAATATAAACACAATTTTATTTTTTCACAAGAAGAGGTTGCTGCCTTTGCTCAGGTAACTGGAGATAACAATCCTGTTCATTTGGATGCTGATTTTGCTGCTACAACTGTTTTTAAGCAACCTATTATGCATGGGATGCTGGGTGCAGCTGTGTTTTCAAGAGTTTTCGGTACTTTGTTTCCCGGAGAAGGCACTATTTATTTGGGGCAAAATTTAACTTTTTTAAAGCCGATGTATGTAAATCATACCTACGAAGCTATTTTTGAAGTAAAAGAGATTATAGCAGATAAGCATAGGGCTACGATTTCTACATCTATAAAAAATCCAGAAGGGAAGTTAGTCGTAATAGGCGAGGCATTACTTATGAATACAAATGCTATTAATTAAGTATGATTGTTAAATCGGTTGATGGAAAATCTATTTTTTATGAGGTTC
>CAMDGH010000043.1 GCA_945897755.1 Chryseobacterium gleum
ATCAATTTTGAAACAGTACATCCGTTTGCGTTTTTATAGCTTACTGTTGTGCTTCCGTTTGCTAATCCAGATAGTGTTGCGGTCTCTGTTGTTCCATTAATTGAACCAAATACAGGGGATGAACTTGACCATGGAGTGGTTCCATTAGCGGAAAGACTTCCCTGAAGGGTAATTGAAGACCCAACACATACTTTATCAACTGCGGTGATTGTTGGAAGTGGATTTACAGTGATTGTTGTTGTCTTAGTACAACCATCGGTGTTTGTGAAGGTAATCAAGGTGTTTCCTGCCGATATTCCAGATATAGTAGCTGTTTCATTAGTTCCAGATACAGTTGCAAATCCGGATAAGTCTGTTGTCCACGGATTTACTAGTGCCGCTGTTGCTGATCCGTTAAGTGTAATGTTCGTGCCAACACACAAGTTTGTAGTTCCTGTTATAAGCGGAAGGGCCTTAACAGTGAATGTTTCACTAACCATACACCCATTAATGTCCTTGTATGTTATTGACGCCGAACCAGCAGCAACCCCCACAACTAAACCTGTTGTTTTACCAACACTAGCAATTGCTGAATTTGAAGAAATCCATGCGTCAGCGTGAGGGCTTCCAGTTCCACTTAATTGGCTTGTTGCATTTTGGCAAGCATCCAATGTTCCCGTAATGATTTGAAGTCCGTTTGTGTTGAAGTTTAAACTTGAAATACATCCTTTAATGTCTTTATAGGAAATAATTGAAACTCCAGCAGTTAATCCTGAAACTAATCCGGTATTTGTATTTAATGATGCTGATGTTCCTACGATGCTCCAAGGTGAAGTATTAAATGGCACTGCTGTTGAAGATAATACTGAGCTTGATCCAACGCAAATCGAAGTTATTCCATTTATGTTAGGAAGAGGGTTAATAATTATTGAAGCAGAACCTGTTTGTAATTGCGTACATTTTTTTGGACTGCTGTCTTCAACACTTTTTAGAGAGTATGAAAATGTTCCCGCTGTATTGGTTGGTACAGACAATTTTACATTGTTTCCTGAGCTTGATTTAATTGTTTGGTCAGCTCCTCCGTTAATTGAGTATGTAAAGGTATAGGGCGCTGTCCCATTCGCACCAGTAAAAGTGATTTCTGGAGCTGTACCGTTTTGACAAAGTTCTGAAGTGCCAGTTATACTTGCAGTTGGCAGATCAGTTACATTTATATTTGCTTCACCCGTTTGAACCTGAGAACATGTTGGTGATCCAGAATCTAAAATACTAATTAGGGAGTATTTAAAGTCACCAGTGCTGCTTGTTGGTGCAGAAATTGTTGCTGTGTTTCCAGATGAGGTTATTGTTTGTGTAGCTCCATTATTTAATTTGTACGAAAATGTGTATGGGGATGTGCTATTTGCCCCAGTGAACAGGATCACTGGACTTAAACCGTTTTTACAAACGGTATCTGTTCCCGAAATACTCGCTGTAGGAGATGTCACAATCGTTATTGTGGATGTTCCTGTTTGATTTTGAGAACATTGTGGCGAATTATTGTCACTTACATTGACAAGGGCATAGGTGAAAATACCTGTATTTGTTGCTGAAATTGGGATTGTAATACTATTACCTGTAAGAGTTGTAGTTGTTAAGTTTGACCCTCCATTTAATGTGTAGGTAAATGTATATGGTGAAATTCCATTAGTTCCAGTAAGTGTAACCACATTTCCTGAGCTGTTTTCACAAATGGTTTGATTGCTTGAAATTGATGCTGAAGGTAATGGATTAATAGTGATGTTATCGGTAGTGTTTTGACAAGAACTAAGCGCATCCATATAAGTAAATTTGATAGTTCCTGCTTTCAGTGATGTCACATATCCTGAATTAGATACACTCGCAGTCGAATTATCAGGGCTACTCCATATACCCCCAGACGTAGGGGCTAGTTGTGTGGTGGAGTTAATACATATTTTTTGAGGACCAGTTATCGAAACGGTTGGAAGTGCTTTTACGATAATAGTGCCCGTTAGTTGTTCGATTGGTGCTGTAGGACAGATTGAGCTTGATGCTGAAATTGTGAATGAATATATTCCATCTTGTATTGGTGTTCCAGATAATGTGTATGTTTTGGCGAACAAACCAGTTCCTTTCGTAAAACTTAGCCCCTGAGGAGTAGATGGGGTCCATCCGATTGTTGCTAATGTGGATTGACCTTTAATTTGATACTCAACAGGTGAAATTGGAGAACTCTTACACACACTTTGCATGTTGCTTCCAGATGAATTAACGATTTTATTACCAACAACTTCAACCGTTTCAGTTACTGTTTTAGAAATACCATTAATTGTTAATGTTATTTTGTAACTATCTGTTCCAATATTGGTTAGATTCGCGCTTGTCGAAATAACAATGGCTTTTCCTTGATTTTTTTGTATTAGACTGGTACTGTCAATTACAGTTGGAAAAACTATCGCATTTGCCCCAATGATTTCTAAAGAAATTGTTGCAGGAGTTACTGCTAAATCTAAGTCATTCATCAGGTCGTCATTTTGAATTTTGATTTTTACAACTTGACTTGAAGTTGGACATATGGTTCCTAATGGATCGTATAAGCTGGGTGTAAAAGATTGACTGATTAAGATTTGGGATGAAAAAAAGAGCATTGAAAAAAAGAGCATCGATTTAAAAAACTGCTCTATAACTGATTTGTGTTTTACTTTATATTTGATTTTATGAATCATTTTGTGATTTCTTAAACAGTATGCCAAACTCAAATTTAATATTATATTCTATATTTTTAACGTAAGCATAGTTAAAAGGTTGTGTTTTCATTGTTTTAATTTGCTAATTGTTCAATCTAAAACTTTTTTTTAATTTAATTTCAAAAATTATCTTCTTTTTCTTTTAATGAATACCTTAAAAAAGGTATTTTTGTACAGTGAAATCACCTTATTTAAATTTAGTCTAAATAAAAACAATATATTAAACATGGTAAATATTACTGAGAACGCTAAGAAACAGGCGATTAAATTGATGGAAGAAGAAGGTAAATCTGGTTTTTTCATTCGTGTTGGTGTGCAAGGTGGTGGATGTTCTGGATTAATGTATCAATTAACATTCGATAATCACATGAATGAAGAAGATAAGACTTTCGAAGATAATGGGATGAAAGTGGTGGTTGATAAGAAAAGTTATCTTTATTTATTGGGGACTACCTTAGATTTCTCTGGTGGATTAAATGGAAAAGGATTTGTTTTTCAAAACCCAAATGCAGACAGAACTTGTGGGTGCGGAGAGAGTTTTTCTGTTTAACTTTAATATATTAAATTGATGGCTTATACCGAAGATGAATTAGCGAAAGAGTTAGAGAATCAAGAATATAAATTTGGATTTACAACAAATATTAAATCCGATCAAGCGCCTAAAGGCCTTGATGAAAATATAATCCGTTTTATTTCGGAAAAAAAAGAAGAGCCTTCTTGGTTATTAGAGTATAGACTGACTGCATATCGATTTTGGTTAACTATGAGTGAACCCGTTTGGGCTCATGTTCATTATAAAAAGCCAGATTTTCAAGATATCATCTATTTTTCTGCACCAAAGCAAAAAAAGAAATACGAAAGTTGGGATGACGTTGAACCGGAAATGAAAGAAACCATGAAAAAATTGGGTATTTCTATGGAGGAACAACAACGTTTAACTGGAGTAGCAGTCGATTTTGTAATGGATTCTGTTTCTGTTGCTACTTCTTTTAAAGAGAAGTTAGGGGAACTAGGAATTATTTTCTGTTCTTTTTCAGAAGCAGTTCAAACGCATCCAGAGTTGGTGAAAAAATACATGGGCTCTGTCGTTCCTTATACCGATAATTTTTATGCTGCTCTAAATAGTGCTGTCTTTACGGATGGATCTTTTTGTTATATTCCGAAAGGTGTTCGTTGCCCTATGGAGCTCTCGACTTATTTTAGAATAAATGAAGGAGGAACTGGTCAGTTTGAACGAACTTTAGTTGTTGCAGACGAGGGCTCGTTTGTTTCTTATTTAGAAGGATGTACTGCTCCTCAACGTGATGAAAATCAACTTCATGCAGCGGTAGTCGAGTTGGTTGCATTGAATGATGCAGAAGTTAAATATTCTACTGTTCAAAATTGGTATCCAGGTGATAAGAATGGTTTAGGAGGGATATTTAATTTTGTTACCAAAAGGGGCATTTGTGAACGTGGATCCAAGATTTCTTGGACTCAAGTTGAAACAGGGTCTGCAGTTACTTGGAAATACCCTTCTTGTATTTTAAAAGGAGATAATTCAATCGGTGAATTTTATTCTGTTGCAGTAACAAATAACTATCAACAAGCAGACACTGGGACTAAGATGATCCACATAGGGAGAAATACTAAAAGTACGATCATCTCAAAGGGTATTTCTGCTGGTAAATCACAAAATTCCTATAGAGGTTTGGTTCAAATACAAAAAAATGCTAAAAACGCACGTAATTTTTCACAATGTGATTCTCTTTTGATGTCTGATCAATGTGGAGCGCATACCTTTCCTTATATTGAATGTAATAATAGTTCTGCCAAAATAGAACATGAAGCTACTACTTCAAAAATAGGTGAAGATCAATTGTTTTATTGTGCTCAACGTGGAATTAGTGAAGAGAAAGCAATAAGTCTCATTGTCAATGGGTATTGCAAGGAGGTCCTTAATCAATTACCTATGGAATTTGCAGTCGAAGCACAAAAATTATTAGCAATTAGTTTGGAGGGGTCTGTAGGATAATAATCAATAATTATTTAAAAAATGATACGTATTCAAAATTTACATGCATCTATTGATGGCAAAGAAATATTAAAAGGATTAAATTTAGAAGTAAAAGCGGGAGAGGTTCATGCAATTATGGGACCGAATGGTGCTGGTAAAAGCACTTTGGCCTCCGTACTTGCTGGTAGAGAAGAATATGAAGTAACACAAGGTTCTGTTCAGTTTGATGGAAAAGATTTATTAGCACTTTCAACAGAAGATCGCGCTAGAGAAGGATTATTTTTGGCTTTTCAATATCCTGTTGAGATTCCTGGAGTTTCTAATGTTAATTTTTTGAGAACTGCACTTAATGAAATTAGAGAATATAAAGGCCAAGAAGCTATTTCAGCAAAAGATTTTATGGCTATGGTTCGTGAAAAGTCAAGCATTGTTGAATTAGATGCTAAACTTGCATCTAGATCAGTTAATGAAGGTTTTTCTGGGGGTGAGAAAAAAAGAAATGAAATTTTTCAGATGGCGATGCTTGAACCTAAGTTGTCGATTTTAGATGAAACAGATTCGGGTTTGGATATTGATGCTTTGAGAATTGTTGCAAATGGAGTAAACACCTTAAAATCGGATAAAAATGCAACCATTGTAATAACGCATTATCAACGCTTGTTAGATTACATCGTACCTGATTATGTTCATGTTCTTTACAATGGAAGAATTGTAAAATCCGGCCCAAAAGAATTGGCTTTGGAACTAGAGGAAAAAGGATATGATTGGATTAAAGTCGAATTTGCTGAGTAATATGGAAATGATAGCGAAAGAAAATAATACAGTGATAAAAACAGTTAAAAAATTTATTGATCGTATTGATTTATGTTCTTATGAATTTTTGTTTTCAGATGAAAGAAGAAATGAGCTAAATGATCGATTTGACTCAATCTTATTTCCTACTTCTAGGTCTGAAAACTGGAAGTATACGCGGACTACTAAAATTACGAACGCTAATTATAAATTGCAATCAACTCATTCAATTGACCCGCTCGCTATTGAAGAGTTCTTAATTGATGGTGTATCAGGATCAGTTCTTGTTTTTGTAAATGGGTTTTATGATTTAGATTTGTCTATCATTATTCCAGAATCTGGAGTTTCTATAAGTCCTATTCATAGGGTTGACAAAGAATGGTTTGACTTGAATACTTCTGTTAGTGTAGATGAAACAGATCATAGTTTTACAGCATTGAATACGTTCCTTGCTACCAATGGAGCTGCAATAGAGATTTCCAAAGCGACTTGTTCGAATAATACAATTCAGCTCTTGTTTATTTCAACTGGAGAAAAGGTGATTAGTAATATACGTAATAGTTTCGTTATTAATGAGGGTGCTAGTGCTCATGTTGTGATGAATTTCGCTAGTATTCAATCTGATGGTTGTTTTTCTTCGATTGTGTCAGAAGTTCAATTAGCAGCTAATTCAAATTTTACGATAGATAAAATCCAACAGTTAAATAACAGTGATTTTCAAATAGCCGTAGAGCAAATCAATCAAGATAAAGACGCTGTGTTTACTTTAAATACATCCACTATTTCAGGGGCTATCATTAGAAATGATGTAAATGTGCTTGTTGAAGGTGTGAATTCTGAAACGAATTTGTATGGAGTTTATGTGCTAAATGAAAATCAGCATGTTGATAATCATACAGTTGTAGATCATAAGGTTGCTCATTGTTTGTCGAATGAATTGTATAAAGGTGTGTTGAAAAACGCGTCAACTGCTGTGTTTAACGGGAAAGTCTTCGTTAGAAAAGACGCTCAAAAAACAAATGCTTTTCAATCAAATGCAACTGTCCTTTTAAGTGATGACTCAACGATGAATTCAAAACCTGAATTAGAGATATATGCGGATGATGTAAAATGCTCGCATGGATCAACAACGGGACAGTTAGACGATGAAGCCATCTTTTATTTAACAACAAGGGGTATTTCTTTATTAGCTGCAAAACAATTATTAGTTGACGCTTTTATGGATGAAGCTCTTACGAAAACCAAAAATGAGTATGTATTGGATTACATTCGCTCATTATTAGCAAGAAAACAGACAACTTGAAAGCAGTTAATGTAAATAATTATGGATGAACGTTTAGATAAATTATTGATTCAGAAACAACTTGTTTCTTCAAGAGTGATTGCTGAAAAATTAATTATACAAACGGGTGTATTGGTAAATGGTAAGTTAGTAACTAAACCAGGAAAAAAAATCCCAATCGATTCCTGTATTGAATTGCTCATTAATGACCAATTTAATTGGATTTCACCAAAAGCGTTAATGTTGTTGAAAGCCTTAGATTTTTGGAGTATTGATGTTCAATCAAAAAAGGTGATTGATGTTGGTGCTTCTTTGGGTGGGTTTACTGAAGTGTTACTTAACAAAGGGGCTTCTCTTGTATATGCCGTAGACGCGGGATTTAATTTGCTTCACCCTACTTTAAAAGAAAATGAAAAAGTGGTAGATCTGGATCAAACTCAGGTTAGGGAGTTAACAAGTCAATTAATTTTAGATCCTGTTGATTTAATTGTGATCTCCTTAACGGCAATTTCTCTTGAAAAAGTATTCCCATTTTTACATTTGTTTTTAAAAGAGCATGGAAATGTAATAGCTGTAATCAAACCTCAATTTGAAGCAGAAAAAAAACAGGTGCCCAAGTCTGGTGTGATTAAAGACCAAAGTGTATATTCAGAAGTTATTTCTAATGTGAAGCAGTTTGGAAAAGCAAGTAATTTTGATTATATTCAGCATATCGACGCTCCTTTTTTAGGCGAAGATGGAAACAAAGAGTTTTTAATGTTGTTTAAGAAATATCAGCATTAAAAATCAGTTAAAGTAATTATGGAGAATTTAGTCAAACGAAAATTTAATGTTCGCGAAATAAGACAGGATTTCCCTGCACTTAGACAGAAAGTGTATGGAAAAAATTTAATTTATTTTGATAATGGTGCTACGTCTCAAAAACCTCAGGTTGTTATTGATGCTTTAAACACGTATTATTCTAAAGATAACGCAAACATTCATAGAGGTGTTCATCATCTGAGTCAAAAAGCAACAAATGAATATGAAGGTGCGCGTAAAATTATTGCGGACTATATTCATGCTGCTTCCACTCACGAAATTATTTTCACAAAAGGCACAACTGACAGTATCAATCTAGTTGCTTATTCTTTTGGTTCATTTTTTAAACCAGGAGATGAAATTATTATTTCTGCCATGGAACATCATTCAAATATCGTTCCCTGGCAATTGTTATGCCAACGTGTTGGTTGTGTGTTAAAAGTGATACCAATTAATAAGCGTGGTGAATTATTAATGGAGGAGTATGAAAAACTGTTAAATGCCAATACGAAGCTAGTTGCTATAACTCATATTTCGAATACATTAGGTACAATCAATCCAATTAAAAAAGTGATTGATTTAGCTCACAAAGTGGGGGCAAAGGTATTAATCGATGGAGCTCAAAGTATACAACATACCTCGATTAATGTAAAGGAATTAAATTGTGATTTTTATGTTTTTTCTGGGCATAAGGTTTTTGGTCCTACTGGAATAGGTGTTTTATATGGGAAAGAAGCTTTATTAAATAAAATGCCGCCTTATCAAGGAGGAGGAGATATGATTTTAAAGGTTACTTTTCAAAAAACAACCTATAATGATTTGCCTTACAAATTTGAAGCAGGAACTCCTCATATTGCAGGGGCAATTTGTCTTGGACAAGCTATTTCATATTTAAATCAATTCAATATCAGTGATATTGAAGCACATGAATTAGAATTAGCGTTTTATGCTCAAGAAATGTTGCTTACTTTTGAAGGATTGACTATTATCGGCGACGCACGCCATAAAACGAGTGTAGTTTCTTTCAATGTTGCAGGAATTCATCCATTCGATATGGGAACACTTTTAGATAAGCAAGGTATAGCTGTCCGTACTGGACATCATTGTACGCAACCATTAATGGATTTTTATAAGATTCCTGGAACTGTTCGTGCTTCTTTTGCCTTTTATAATACAAAGGAAGAGGTTGATTTATTTATCTCGGCTGTTGAAAAATCAATATCAATGTTAAAATAAATCAATGACGCTACAGGAAAAACAACTTGAAATTATTGATGAGTTTTCAGTTTTTGAAGATTGGTTAGACAAATATGAATATATCATTGAACTAGGTAAAGAATTGCCTAAAATTGATACGAACAAAAAAATTGATTTAAATCTAATTGAAGGGTGTCAATCTAATGTGTGGTTAGATGCCCAATTTAGTGAGGGGAAAATGATGTTTTTTGCTGATTCTGATGCTATTATTACGAAAGGGATAATAGGTTTGTTGATTCGTGTTTTAAATGATGAATGCCCAGAGGATATTGTTAAAGCAGATTTGTTTTTTATTAATCAGATCGGGTTGCATGAACATTTATCTCTAACTAGGTCAAATGGCTTAGCGAGTATGGTGCAAAAAATGAAATTTGTTTCACTTTCCATTATTGGGAATAAAGCGTTGTGATGTCTATGAATTCAATGAATGTGGTTGATTTAGAAAATAAGATTGTGGATATGTTAAAAACAATTCATGATCCTGAAATACCTGTTGATATTTACGAGCTGGGCTTGATTTATGAAGTTAAGATTAATGCTTTAAATGAAGTAGAAATCGATATGACTTTAACTTCACCTAACTGTCCTGTTGCTGAATCTATGCCTAAAGAGGTTGAAGATAAAGTGGCTAGTATTGATGAGGTTACTTCTTGCAAAGTTACGATTGTATTTGACCCTTCATGGAGTAAAGATATGATGAGTGAAGAAGCTAAATTAGAATTAGGGTTTTTATAAGTAATTGAAATTGTTTTTTTTTTCTTAATTTAATAAGAAATTTATCATGAGAAGAGTTGTAATAACAGGAATGGGGGCATTAACACCAATTGGTAATGATGTTGCTACCTTTTGGGGTAATTTAGTTGCTGGAGTTAGTGGTGCTGGGCCAATTACAAAATTTGACACATCAAAATTTAAAACAACTTTTGCTTGTGAATTAAAAGACTTTGATGCTAAATTACATTTTGATGTGAAAGAATTGAGGAAGTATGATGCTTTTTCACAATATGCATTAGTTGCAGTTGAACAAGCTGTATTAGATGCAAAACTAGATTTCCCATCTTTAAATAGGGATAGAATAGGAGTGATTTGGGGCTCTGGTAATGGAGGTATTCAAACGTTTCAAGATCAAATGATGGAGTTTTGTCAGGGAGATGGTACTCCTCGTTTTACCCCTTTTTTTATACCTCGAATTTTGGTTGATATCGCTTCGGGGATTATTTCTATTAAATATGGTTTAAGGGGGGTCAATTATTGTCCTGTTTCTGCTTGTGCTACTTCAAATACCGCTATTATTGATGCTTTTAATTACATACGTTGGAATAAGGCTGATATAATTATTTCAGGTGGGTCAGAAGCTGCTATTAATCAATCTGCTATTGGAGGTTTCTCTTCAGCAAAGGCTTTGTCTTCTCTTAATGATTCTCCTGAAATAGCATCTCGTCCTTTTGATATTACTAGAGATGGATTCGTTATGGGCGAAGGATCGGGTGCACTTATTTTAGAAGAATATGAACATGCTGTTAAAAGAGGTGCACTTATTTTAGCTGAAATTGTTGGAGGTGGAATGGCAGCTGATGCATATCACTTGACGGGCACTCATCCTGAAGGGGATGGAGCAGTTTTAGGGATGAATCTTGCTTTAGAAGAAGCCGGTATTCATCCAGATGAAATTGACTATGTAAATATGCATGCAACCTCTACTCCTCAAGGTGATATGAGTGAGTTAATAGCTGTAAATAGAGTATTTGGATCTAGGACATCATTAAGTGTTTCAGGAACAAAATCGATGACGGGACATTTATTGGGAGCTGCTGGTGCAATAGAAGCAATTGCTTGTGTAAAAGCAATTCAAACCGATATTGCCCCACCCACGATTAATACTTCGGAAATAGAACCAAGATTTAAAGATTTGTTTCATTTTCCTCTAGTTAAAGGACAATTGAAAGAAATCAATTACGCAATGAGTAATACCTTTGGTTTTGGTGGACATATCGCTTCGATTGTCTTTAAAAAATTTAAAAAATAGCTAACTTATTTTTTAAATTTAATACAATGAAAATAGTAACTTTGTTAAAAAATAGTTTGAAATTATGACTTTATTAACTGTTGGAAGTGTAGCTTTTGATGCTATTGAAACTCCCTTTGGAAAAACAGATAAAATTATTGGAGGTGCTGGAACATACATCGCTATCGCTTCTTCTTTCTTCAAAAAAGAACAATACATTGTTTCGGTTGTCGGAGGTGATTTTCCTCAAGAAATGCTAGATAGCCTTTCAGAAAGAGGTGTCGATTTAAGAGGATTACAAGTGAAAAAAGAAGAGAAAACGTTCTTTTGGTCGGGTAAGTACCATAACGATATGAATAGCCGTGACACCTTAGTTACTGAATTAAATGTACTAGAGCATTTCGATCCAATCATACCTCCCGCTTATCAAGATGCTTCATTTTTGATGCTTGGCAACTTAAGTCCTCAAGTTCAAGGGCTTGTTATTGAAAGACTGGTTAAACGTCCTACTTTAATTGCAATGGATACCATGAATTTCTGGATGGATATCGCTATTGATGATTTAAAGAAGACCCTTAAGAGTGTTGACCTCTTAATTATCAATGAAGAAGAAGCACGTCAGTTATCTGATGTCTCCTCTTTGGTTAAAGCCGCAAAAATTATAAGGGCTATGGGCCCAAAGTATTTAATCATTAAAAAGGGTGAACATGGAGCTTTATTGTTTCATGGTGAAGCTGTTTTTTATGCACCTGCATTACCTTTAGAGGATGTTTTCGACCCAACAGGTGCTGGAGATACTTTTGCTGGAGGTTTTATGGGTTTTTTAGCTGCATCAGGAGATATTTCGTTTGAAAATATGAAGCGTGCTGTTATTGCGGGCTCTGCGTTAGCATCTTTTTGTGTTGAAAAATTTGGAACTGAACGTTTAATGGAGTTAACACAAGAAGATATTGAACAACGTATTCAACAATTTGTTGCTTTGTCAAGTTTTGACATGGTTTATCATATAGGATAGTAGATAATGGAAAAGAAAGATTTTATAGAACAGTTAAAAATGCTAACTTCTTCTGAAGATATTTTAGCAGTATCTAAAAGTATAAATGAACTACGAAGTCAGTTTGATGATTTTTGTATCGAGCAAGAAAGAATTTCTCAAATTGCCATTTTAGATACCCAAGAACATGGAGAGATTGTTGAAGTACTCACCGATTCGTTGGAAGAATTAAAATCATCTTTTTACGATATTTATAACAGTTACAAAGAAAATCGCTCTTTGTTTACTAAGGAATTAACTATTCAACAAGAATCTAATTTTCGTAAGAAAAAAAGCTTGATTTCACAGTTTCAAGAATTGATTGAAAAGGAAGAGAATATTCGTGTTGCAGTCGAAAGTTATAAAGCTATTCACGAAAATTGGAAATCAATTGGTGATGTTCCTCGTGAAAATAGATTAGACATTCACACTGAATTTTCAAAACTAATCGAATCATTCTTTTTTAATATTAAAATTTATCGTGAGTTAAAAGATCATGATTTAAAACGAAATACACAATTAAAAAAAGAGTTAGTAGGTAAGATAGACCATTTATTAGAAAATAAAAGTCTTCGTTTAATAGAATCTCAAATTAAACTTTTCCAAAATGAATTTGATGAAATAGGTCCTGTAAACAAAGATGAATGGGATACAATTAAGAGTGCTTATTGGTCTTCTGTAAAAGCAGTTTACCACAAGATAAATTTATTCTATGAGGAGAAACGTGAATTTAAAAAGGAAAACCTTAATCTTAAATTATCTCTTTTAGAAAAGTTAACTTTATTTATATCATTTGTTTCATCATGTGATGATGCGAAAAAATGGGAAAACGCAACTAATGAATTACTTGATATTCAAGCTGAGTGGAAACGAATAGGATCAGCTCCCAAAAAAGAAAATGAAGAACTTTGGTCTTTGTTTCGTGCACAATGTGATTTGTTTTTTTTAGCGAAAAAAAAATATTTCGATTCTACTCGCTTACAGTATGATGCTATTTCAAAACGGAAAGAAGAATTAATCGTACAATTAAACTCGGTTAAGAATTCTACTGATTGGAAGGAAGCGGGTGATAAAATCATTCGGATTCAGCAAGATTGGAAGAAGTTAGGTAGTGCGGGTCAACGGAATGAACAAAAGTTATGGAAGGAATTTCGTAATGGATGTGATTTTTTCTTTAATTCCAAAAAAGTTTTTTTTGAAGCAGAGGATCTTTTAAATGAATCAAATTTAATTGCTAAAAATGAACTTATTACGGAGATTCAAAATTATGTATTAGGTGATGATAAATCAAAGGTTATTGATGATTTAAAGTTGTTTACGCAACGATTTAACATGATTGGTAAGGTACCTTTTAAGGATAAAGATGCTGTTTATAAGCTTTTTAAATCAGTTATTGATGAGCATTATAAAGGAATTAAGCTTGAAGGTGATGAAAAAGAACGCGTTTTTTTTGAAGCCCATATTCAACAGTTGAAAGCGAACCCAAATGCTTCTAAGTTATTTGAAAAAGAAAGACGTGATTTAGAACTTATGATTGCTAAAATACAACAAGATGTTAATCAGCTTGATAATAATCTTGGTTTTGTTTCGCGCTCAAAAAGTGGTGATGCTTTTAGAAAACAAATTGAAGATAAAATTAATGCTGGAAAAAAAAGAATATCGGAGTATAAATCAAAAATAAAACTTTTAAGAACGAATGAATAAATTCGTTAATATATTTCTTTTATTACTTGTTTTTCCTGCTCTATTTTTGTCGATTTTTGTAGGTTTTGATCTAAAAATAGAGATGTTAAGGATCGATGCTGAAGATATTCCTTATTTAACAGAAATATACGCTGGTTTCGCTTTTATTATTTTATTTATTGGAGGAAAAAGAGCGCTTAATCGTTGGACTGGTGTAAGAATGCTAAGTAAAATTGATTCTTTTGGGTGGAATTATGAAGTAAATTCGATCCGGAAAAAACAAGTAACCTTGTACTTGTTAATTGAAGGCCTTATTCAAATTTTAATTGCTTTTGCATTTTTGTTTCTTACAATTAAATCTTTGCCTATTATTTTTGTAATGATTATTTTGGGATTTGATCATTTTATATTTTGTTTATTTGGAAATGTTAAATCCATTTGGAGACTAGGTATTACCAACAAAGCCATTGTATTAGGTGATAGGGAGTTTAAAATCATTTATTTTTCCGGTTTGAGAAAGGTAACTGTTCAACAGCAAACTATTTTTTTTGAATATATCAAAGACTTGCAACTATCAATTTCTTTAGAATCGATTAAGGAAGAAAATAGAGCGAGTTTCAAAGCTTTTTTAGACGATAAATTAGACAGGGATAAGGTCTTTTTCTCTCAAGATTTTAAAGGGTTTTAATTTGTAATTATTTAAAAGTTTGGAGATAAATCATGTGATTTGTAAAAATCTTCTATGTGCTTTACTGCTTCATCCGCAGTATCTACTATCTTAAATAAATCTAAATCCTCTTCAGATATATTTGATTCTTGGCTCAACATTGCTTCTTTTATCCATTGAAATAATCCGTCCCAATACTGATGACCTATTAGAACTACTGGTCTTTTGTTAATTTTTTTTGTTTGAATTAAAGTAAGGGCTTCAAATAATTCATCTAATGTTCCTAAGCCACCGGGTAATATTACAAATCCTTGTGCGTATTTTACGAATATGACCTTTCTTACAAAAAAGTAGTCAAATTCTAAGTTGTGTTCTTGATCTATATACGGATTGTGATTTTGTTCAAATGGTAAATCGATATTTAATCCGACGGATTTACCATGTCCTTTTTGTGCTCCTTTATTTGCGGCTTCCATTATGCCAGGTCCACCACCTGTAATTATTCCGTAACCTAATAATGCAAATTTTTCAGCAACTTCTATTCCCAATTCATAATACGGATTATCAGGTTTAGTTCGTGCAGAACCAAAAATGGAAATACATGGTCCTATTTTTGCCATTCGCTCGTAACCTTCAACAAATTCTGACATTATTTTGAAGATCGCCCAACTATCATTGGTTTTAATTTCCGTCCAATCTTTTCGTATTGTGTTCATAATAATAAATTAATGATGAATTTTTCTATTAATATAACGGATTATTTAGAAGTATGTTGCTTTTCAAACTCTTTTTTTAAATATAATGCTGTATGCGATTTTTTGAGATCTGTTTTAATCATTTTTTCTGGTGTTCCTGAAAAGATAATTTCACCGCCATTTTTACCTCCTTCTAGACCTAAGTCTACGATATAATCAGCAACTTTTATCATGTCTAAGTTATGTTCTATCACAACAACTGTATTTCCTTCATCGACGAGTCTTTGTAGTACTGATAATAGTAATTTTATGTCTTCAAAGTGAAGCCCTGTAGATGGTTCGTCTAATATGTAAATTGTTTTACCTGTTGCTTTTTTCGCTAATTCTGCGGCAAGTTTTATTCTTTGCGCCTCTCCTCCGGACAATGTGGTAGATGCTTGACCTAATTTAATATAGCCTAATCCTACTGAATTTAGAGTTTCTATTATTCGATTTATTTTAGGTATTTTATCGAAAAAGGTGAGCGCTTCTTCGATGGTCATTTCAAGAACATCGTTAATTGATTTTCCTTTAAATCTGATTTCAAGCGTTTCTCTAGTGTATCTTTTTCCGGCACATGAATCACAACTTACATATACATCGGGTAGAAAATTCATTTCTATTGTTTTAATTCCTGCACCACCACATGATTCACATCTACCTCCTGATATATTAAATGAAAATCTACCAGCTTTATAACCACGTATTTGAGATTCTGGCGTTGCAGCAAATAATGTACGTATCTCAGTAAATAAAGCTGTATATGTTGCAGGATTTGATCTTGGTGTTCTTCCAATTGGAGATTGATCTATTTCAATTACTTTGTCTAAATGTTCAATTCCTTCAATTTTTTTATATGGCATTGGTTTTTTAACACCGTTATATATATGTGCATTTAATATGGGGTACAGTGTTTGATTTATTAAAGTAGATTTTCCACTTCCTGAAACTCCTGTTATGCAGGTTAGTGTTCCCAGTGGTATTGTTAGATTAACGTTTTTTAAGTTGTTTCCGGTAGCTCCTATTAATTTTAGAAATTCTCCATTTCCTTTTTTTCTTTTTTCAGGTATTTCTATTTTTTTTTCTCCTAGTAAATAGGATGTTGTTAATGAGTTAACCTTCTGTATCGAAGATAAAGTACAAGCATTTAAAATTTCGCCCCCATTTATTCCTGCCCTTGGTCCAATATCTACCAGAAAGTCACATGCTTCAATCATTTCTTGGTCATGTTCTACTACAATAACAGAATTCCCTCGATCTCTTAAGTTTTTTAAAGATTCAATCAATTTTGAATTATCTCTTTGATGTAATCCTATACTTGGTTCATCTAATATGTACAGTACATTCATTAATTCAGATCCAATTTGAGTCGCTAATCGAATTCGCTGGGCTTCTCCACCTGATAAACTGGAAGCTGACCTATTTAATGATAAATAACTTAGTCCTACTTGAAGAATAAAAGAAACCCTTGATTTTATTTCAGTTATAATTTCTTTTGCTATTTGTTGTTCCTTTGTTGTTAGTTTTAGTTCAATAGTTGTTACCCATTCATAAAGTTCTTTTATATCTAATTTAGCTATTTCACCTATGTTTTTTTCGTTGATGAGAAAATAGTTTGTTTCTTTTTTTAATCGATTTCCATTACATGAATCGCATTTTTTTTTATTCATAAAGCTTTGAGCCCAACGTTGGATTGATGCTGAACTATCGGAGGCATGTCTACTAATAAACTGTATAACTCCTTCAAAGGATATTAAATTTTTAGATTGTGCGTAATCAACACCTTCGTTTCCATGAAGAATTAAGTGTATTATAGATTTTGGAATTTCCTCAATAGGTGTTGTTAATGAAAGATTTTCATTTAGTAATATTTGTTGTATTTTATCGAAAATCCAATTTTTCTTATATTCTCCCAATGGAATGATTCCTCCTTCTTTGAGTGTTTTTTTTGCATTTGGAATTATTTTTTCAGGATCTATTTCTAATATTTCACCTATACCGTTGCAAATAGGACATGCGCCATATGGTGAATTGAATGAAAATAAGTTTGGTTCTGGTTCTTGGTAGCTAATTCCTGTTGTTGGACACATTAGTAATCTGCTAAAATGTCTTATTTTTTTAGTTTCAAAATCTAGGACTGAAATCATTTTATTTCCATGCTTCATTGCTGTTACGATGGAATCATAGATGCGTTTTTGGTTTTCATTTGCGACTATTATTCTGTCTACTACAATTGATATATCGTGAATTTTATATCGGTCTAATTGCATTCCATGAACGATATCTTGAACTTCTCCGTCAATAAGTACTTTAGAAAACCCCATTTTAATAATTTGTTCAAAAAGCTCTCTATAATGTCCTTTTCTTCCTTTTATTACAGGCGCTAGTATACTTATTTTATTTCCATTGTAATTTTCAATTATTAATTGTGTAATTTGCTCATCTGAATATTTTGTCATTTTTTCACCTGTTTCGAATGAAACAGCTATTCCTATTCTTGCATAAAGTAGACGTAGAAAATCGTAAATTTCTGTTATTGTTCCAACTGTTGATCTAGGTGATTTAGATACTGTTTTTTGCTCTATTGCTATTACAGGGCTTAATCCGTTAATTTTATCAACGTTGGGTCTTTCTAAATTTCCTAAAAATTGTCTAGCATATGATGAAAAAGTTTCAATATACCTTCTTTGACCTTCAGCAAATAAGGTGTCAAAAGCGAGTGATGATTTTCCTGAACCTGACAAACCTGTAAATACTACAAGTTTGTTTCGAGGAATTTTGAGATGCACGTTTTTTAAATTATGCTCTTTTGCTCCAATAATTTCTATATGATTGTTTTCATTAGAGCTTTCCATATACTTTTTTTCTTGTTTCTAATACGCTTGATAAGGTTTTAAGTTCTCCTCACTTGTAGGAACAAGGATTGTGTAGTTTTTGTTTTTTATTGTTAATTTATTACTTAGTATCCAAGGATTTAATTTTTTAATAATTTTGTAGTTTATCCCTTTATTTAATGCCCATTCTGATAGGTTTGGTATTGTTGTGTTAATTTCTATTTTATCTGTTTTAAATGCTTTGTATAATTGATTTTCATTAATTTCAAAACCATATTGTTTTTGGTTTTCCATGATTAGTTTAAATGCTAAAATTCGATAAACATATCTTCCTGTTTCAGAATTAAGTTCCATGTCGAAATAGGTATTCGCTTTTTGCCATTTCATATCCTCTTTTATCCCATTCATACCTCGATTATATGCTGCTGCTGCTAATAACCAGTCATTTAATTCTTTTTTTGATTTATGAAGGTATTTACAAGCTGCTTTGGTGCTTTTTATAACATCTAACCGTTCATCTACTTCTGCACTTTTTTCTAAATTATATTCTAGTGCTGTAGTAGGCATAAATTGCCAGAAACCTTGAGCTCCTGCAGGACTTACTGCTTGAACTAAAGCACTTTCTATTACTGCTAAATATTTAAAATCTGTTGGTATATTTTCTTCTTTTAATATTTCCTCAATTAATGGGAACCAACGATTAGCGCGTTTAATAATTTGAGTTGTCGCAGATTGAAAGAAGATATTCGTTAACAATTCTCGATCTAAACGCTCTTTTATATCTTCATCAATTAATTTAATTTTCATATCCGCAAAGTCCATTTCTTTTGGTATTTCCGGAATCATAAAATTTGAAAAGTGAGATTTTGTTATTTTATTTACTTCTTGTGATGAACAAGATAATAGGGATAATGTAAAAACTATTTTTATTATTTTATACTTCATTTTTGTGACTTGGTTGTTTAAATTTTATCGTTATTGTGTATAATGTAATAAATACAATAAAGAAAAATAATGTGAAAAATAATAGAGGATATACCGATTTATTCACCAACATATAAATCATTAATACGCATAAAAAGGATGATAAAGCACTAATTATTGAGAATAAATACCAAACTTGTTTGTCTTTTAAGCCTGCATAAACTAAATGATGAGTTGTATGATCTTTCCCTCCAACCATAGGTGATTTTTTTGCTTTAATTCTATTAATTACTACAGTTAGTGTGTCTGCTGCAGCAGGAGTAAATGTTACAATACAAAGTGCAAAACCTACCCATGATGGTGTGTTTGTAGTTATTCCGAGGTTCCACAACTCGTGAATTGTTACATAGGATACAAATAATGCTATAAATTGACTTCCGGCATCACCCATGAAGAGTTTTGAAGGGTTTATGTTATAATATAAAAAACCGATTAATGATCCAATTATACTGATTATTAAAATGGTATTTATGTTGTTCTCAATTCCTTTGATTATGAATGTTGAAATTAATGCAGCAATTAACACAAATAAGACAGTCGTGCCAGTAATTCCATCCATGTTATCCAACATATTTAATGAATTCATTAAAATAACTACATACCCTATTGTTAAAATTGAGTCTATCCAATAATTGTGTGTTAGTTCTATTCCTGTTGATGATAATACAAGTGTTATCCCACATAGAATTTGGGCGCTTAATTTTGCTAACGGATTGGTATTATAAGCATCATCTGCTAATCCCATCGCAAATGCAATGCATCCAGATAAAAACAATCCAATTATTTTCGGATTATGAAATGTATTTTCCTTACTAAATATATTATATATAAATATTGAAAATAGAAAAACAACAAAGAAGCTCACACCACCGAGTGATGGCTTTGATTGGTTACTCCAACGAATTGTCACATCGTTTTTATTACGGATACCCAGTGTTTTTGAAAAGTTAAGAAGTAATTTATTAATAAGAAGAGATAGTAGAATTCCACCGATTAAAAAACTAATAAAGTAAAATATAGTCATTTTTTTAGTTTAAAATGGAGATTTTATGACATTAAATGCGGGAGCTATTCTATCTTTTTCTGATAAAATAGGGCTATCGTTGTTCCATTCGATTTTAAGCGTTTCGTCATTCCAAAGTATTGCGTTTTCAGACTCTTTATTATAATAGGATGTACATTTATAATTTAACACTGTATTATCTTCTAAACTCATAAAACCATGCGCAAATCCTTCCGGTATCCATAGTTGTAAGCCATTATTAGATGATAATTCAATTTTGAATGTTTTGCCATAGGTATTTGAGGTTTTCCGAATGTCAACAATAACATCTATTACGGCTCCTTGAATAACTCGTACGAGTTTTCCTTGTGCATAAGGAGGGGATTGATAGTGTAAACCTCTAATTACATTTTTTTTAGAAATTGACTCGTTTTCTTGTAAAAATTTAATTTTTGTATTAAGTGCTTCATTGAATATGTCATCTCGAAAATTTTCATAAAATACTCCTCTGTCGTCTGTGTATTTTTTTGTTGTAATTACTATAACACCTTCAAAATTATTTTTTATTATTTCCATTACCCTTTAATTTTAACATTAGCTTATCTAAAAAAGTCAATTCTAATTCTTCTTCTTCATAATAACCTGATCCGTATCCGTATCC
>CAMDGH010000044.1 GCA_945897755.1 Chryseobacterium gleum
GCACCTGCACCAATAATTATAACTTTACCATCATAGTTTATGTCTTCAAATAAGGTTTCTTTTCGGCAACTTGAAAGAAAGATAGAAGGAATTAAAAGTCCACCGATTGAAAGTAACGTTGATTGTTTTATAAAATGACATCTATCCATTTTATTAAGATTATTATCTGTAATGTTTGGTGCTTTAGGATTTCCTCTAACATCAGCATGTAAAAAAACGATCACCAATTAGTTCATAAATATAGTAATTAAAGAGTTAAAACAAGTAATAAATTCCTTATATTTATGTAAATTAAATACAAAAGAAACAATTCCAACCGAAAGCGATTAGGTCATATCCGAGAGTTGTTGCAATTAAGTCCTTTACGGCCCGTAATTAAAATCCCCGTTCAACAACGGATTTTAGAAAAATACGGGAAAGACATTACGCTTTGTCCATGTTGTAAAATTGGACGCTTAGTGATTGTTTATACAAAACGTTTTGGAACAAAACCGATAACAAATCAATCATTAAACAGATTTATAGAGTATAAAAACAAGGAGCCAGCATTGTAAAAGGAGTAAGCAAATTAGCGTTATTCCAAGAGGTATTTAAAATAACATGTTCTAAAAAAAGATCATTTTTTTTGGAAGGGGAATTGTAAATTTAACATTGAAAAAAGTGCGCGAAAAAACAATAATGAGTATGTTCAGCATCAAATTAAAAGACTGAAAATGCTACTTTTCCACCTAAGAGAAACCTGAGGTACTCGGCCAACACGAACTAACAAAAAAAGCCCACGTATGGGCTCTAGTATGGTTTTTTTTTGCTAGTTCTCTAAATGTTATAAGATGCCACTTTCGGGTGTTACCTAAAAAGGTTATGAATTATTTAGTTCGTATAGTTATTTTTTGGTGTCTAGTTAGATTGATTTATCCAATACTTAATTTCAATTGTCGTCCAAATCCTTCTCTGAAAATTCTCATTAAAGTTGAAAGGCGAATATCACTAGCATTATTTTCAATTCTAGAAATATAATTTTTAGTAGTACCACATTTAACAGCCAATTGTTCTTGAGTCATACCTAATTCTTTTCGAAGTTCGTGCATCATCACTCCAATTTTAAATGCTTCAAAACCCTCTTCGAATTCAGCTCTTTTATTAGAGCCTATTTCTCCATACTGTTGATTAATTAAATCATCAAGAGAAGTTAATTTTGGATTTAAATTCTTGCTCATAATATTTATTTTTTAGTCTGTTTTATTTCTTCGAAATATTGAAATTTTAATTTTTCTGCTATTTCAATTTCTTTTTTAGGAGTCTTTTGTGTTTTCTTTTGAAAACCATTTATTAATATAACCAGCTTACCCTTATCAAAAAAACTAAAAACTCTATAAATGTCTGAACCAACTTCAATTCTTACTTCGTAAAGCCCACTAGTTCCTGTTAAATGTTTAAAGTATTTTTCAGGCACTCTATCTATTGTTTCAATTAGTTTTAAAGTCCAAATTATTTTTCCTTGAACTTCAGGTTTTTGTTTTTGATAGAAGTCGATGAAATAATTTTCATAATAAAAGGTTTGTCTGATTTTATTTTCCTCCATTTTACAAAGTTACCTAATTAGGATATATTTTCAAAATTTTATTTTATTTATATTTGTTTCCTCCGTGAACTTAATTCGAAGCTAAAATTTTAAACTTTCCCGATTTCCCACAGACTCGAAGCGGTTTCTTATAACGTTTTGTTAAGGTGATGTTATAGGATTCCGCTTTCGGGTGTACCTACAAAACTTGTAAGTTCGTTTTTGTCCACTGCTTTTAGTTATTATATAGTTCATGAAATTTATAATTTTTTCGCTTTCCGAATCGACCTCTTTCGTATTTCTCTGTACCAAAATATACCACTTTAAAATTGTTTAAATATTTTTGAAAATTCAAATAATTTGAGTTGTAAACCTCAATAATTTCATATGTCATTTTACTCTTAGTGTAAATAATAATTGCCTTACAACTTAATGATGCTTTACCTCCCATATAAATATAGTCTGTTTTAGAATAGCCTTTAATTTCACTCCAGTCAAAATATTGAGAATAGAATTTTAGTGGTCTTCTGATTTTAATACCTTGTTTAGATATTGTTACAAACGTTACATTATTTATTGTTTTTTTGAATGCAGTAATAAAAATTAATAGAAAGAGAGCGTCTATAATAAATCCAAAAAGTAAATATGAAATATAAAATGTCATACCATCATCTACTGAAGCAAAATAAAATAAGAAAAATCCCAAAATAGCAGAATATGGAATCAAAAGAATTTGCAATAAAATTATTAGCATTCCTTTAATTCTCAATTTGGTTTTTATTTCGATTTCTGTCATTATTTGTTTTTTCCTGTTTATTGTTTTCGAAGTGAAATTTTAAATCTTATCTATTTACCCAAAGTCCGAAGCGTGAATTCAAGCGGATTCTTATAACGTCAGTCTGTGAAAAAAAGATCACCAATTAGTTCATAAATATAGTAATTAAAGAGTTAAAACAAGTAATAAATTAATTATATTTATGTAAATTAAATACAAAAGCATGGGGTATTGTAGGTGTTCAAGATCGGTTTCAAATTCAGATGAGTAGTATGTGGGGATACAACCACACCAACCTCAGAGGACTTGAAAAAGTAAACGGAGAAATAGCCTTGATCATGACCGTCCATAACATGAAACGGGCACTAAATATACTCGGAACACAAGACTTGATCGAAAAACTCAAGAAATGGAAACCAAAATACCCTACTCTCACAAAATCGAACAAAAAACAGCCGATATTAAGACTCTGTGACAACTTTCGTATTTCGCATCAAAGATATGCTGCATAAAAAGAATGCCTTATATGGTGCTTAAAATTGGGCGATGAGGCGATTTTGAAAGGGGATTATAAGGAATGTGGTTTTTTCACAGCCTGACGGTTTGCAAGCAGGCGATCGGCCCGACTTGTTAAATAACTTACTGTTTCGAAGATAGTTTTATTTAAATTCAATTATACTGTTGTTTCGAAGCAAGAACTCGGGTTGGCGCTTGACTGCCGTTATAGGTATTTATATTAAATAACCCCGTTTTATTCCAAGTCCAGTTAAGAACGCACAAGTAAATGAAAGTCCTATTATAAATATAATTTCAATAAAATCATTTGAAATATGTACTTCTCTTAATAAATAAAATGTCAACAACATTAAAGATATCCCGGCTGTGTTGAATAATAACCATTGGAATTTCCCAAAAGTTCTAAACATGAATAATAATAATATCTGTCCTAAAACTGAACTTGCTAAAATTCCTATAATCGTAACTTCATACGATGGGGAGTAGATAATTAACATAATCCAATAAACAAAGTGAATCAACCACAACCAAGGCATTTTAACATGAGGGATTTTATTGAGTGCTATTGTTTGAGCTAATGGATATAATAAAGCAAGAACGATCAAATAACCATACCCACCAATAAAACTTATCAATGGAGCAACTATAGATACAATTATCCAATACAGAAGCCATTTGTTTTTTGAATTCATAGTTGCTATCTAAATTACTTATAATGGTTTTTAGCTAAGCGAGATGCGGAAATTAAAAGCACTAAACTGTCTAGCCGCACAAATATAAATTAAAAGCACTGAACTGAATGGCAAATGCAAAAACTGTTGCGCGGAGCGCACCTTTAAAAAGGCATTTGCAACTTGCACTCAATCCGCATCTTGCTTAGGTAATTTAGCTGCTGCCATTATTATTTTAGGTCAAGGTTCACTTTATAATTCAATTCTGCGTTTGGCTTGTCCCAATTGTCTTTGATAATTGTAATGTCGCTCTTTTGCTTCACTGTCCTATTGTAACAAGTTGTACGTAATTCTAATTCATGTCGTTCTCTTCTTTCTATTTCTGCATTTTCCCTCTCTCGTTTTCCAAGTTTGTCACCCCACACTTCGTATTGCTTTAGGTCGGTTGAATTTTCAAGTAATTCTGTCCAGTAGTTAATATATCGGTCTAACCTTTCGGTACCCCAATAAATAATTTCTATTTCGGGTTTTGCGCTCTCTAGTGATGAGTAATCCATAAGTCCATATGAAACAAAATTGTCTACAGCATTTTTGATATCAGCAGCAGTTATTATCATAATTCCATTTTTGTCGGAAAGGAAAGGTGAAATACTAATGTTGTTTTTGTGATTTGCAATTGTCTTAATTCCGATTAATATTTTGTCTTGGTGTATAGGGTTCCCCTTTGCGTCTAACAATTCGATTTTAATTTTTTCTGGAATGAATAATGTTTGCATTTTGTCTGAATAGTTTGTCGTCCTTACGGTTGCTGCTAACGTCAGTCTGTGAAAAAACTATCTTCAATTAGTTCATAAATATAGTAATTAAAGAGTTAACACAAGCGATAAATTCCTTGTATTTATGTAAATTAAACACAAAAGCACGGAATCAAAAAAAAATACAATAGCAGAAAGTATAAATGCTAAAATTGCGGTTGCAAATCAAAAAATAGATGAAAAAGTCACGTGATTTTTTACAACTATAGATTAGGTCTATTAATGTAACCCTAGCATATCAAAATAAAACGACTTCCCTGATGCTTAACATTAACTCCAGCTTTTTAACACTCTTTTTTATTTAAGGAAAAAATCATTCATAAATCACACGTTATTTCCTCTCTAACAGATATTGACACTATTCATTATTTTAATGTTAATAAATTCAAAACGGTATTTATTATTAACGCAAAAAAGTACCTAACTTTACAAGAATAAAAAAATCATTCTTATGGCTCAAGATATATTCGAAAAAATAAAAAAAAACAGAGGACCAATTGGACAATATTCTAAAGGCGTTCATGGCTACTTTACATTCCCTAAACTTGAGGGCGAACTAGGAAACAAAATGCTCTTTCGTGGAAAAGAATGTTTGATTTGGTCTCTGAACAATTATTTAGGTTTGGCAAATCATCCTGAAGTTAGGGAGGCTGATACTGCAGCAGCAAAACAATACGGACTCGCATACCCAATGGGTGCTAGAATGATGACCGGACAAACAGCTGAGCATGAAAAGCTTGAAAATGAATTAGCAGACTTCATGGGCAAAGAAGATGCTATTCTGCTCAACTTTGGTTACCAAGGGATGGTTTCTGCTATCGATTCATTAGTCGACCGAAATGATGTTATTGTCTACGATAGTGAAGCACACGCATGTATCCTTGATGGAATGCGTCTTCACAGAGGTAAACGATTTGTATTCCAACACAATGACATGGAAAGCTTTGATAAACAAATGCTTAATGCAACTCGTCTGTCTGAGCAAACAGGCGGTGGTATAATGGTGATTACCGAAGGTGTTTTCGGAATGGCTGGAGATCAAGGTAAAATAAAAGAAATTGTTGAATTCAGAAAATCCGGAAAATATAATTTTAGATTATTTGTTGATGATGCCCATGGTTTTGGAACTCTAGGCGAAACCGGTCAAGGTGCTGGAGAAGTGCAAGGAGTTCAACATGAAATTGATATTTTATTTGGAACATTTGCAAAATCGATGTCTTCTATCGGAGGATTTATTTGTGCAGAAGAAGGCATTATAGATTACCTTCGTTACAACATGCGTTCTCAAATGTTTGCAAAGGCATTACCAATGACAATTACCATAGGGGCAAGAAAACGCTTGGAATTAATTCGTACATGTCCCGAATTAAAAAATAAATTATGGGAAATTACAAACGCCCTTCAAAATGGATTTAAAGATGCTGGATTTGACATAGGAGCAACAAACTCTCCTGTAACTCCTGTATTCATGAAAGGATCTTTAGCAGAAGCAACTAATTTAACTTTTGACTTAAGAGAAAACTATAATATTTTCTGTTCAATTGTTATCTATCCAGTGGTTCCCAAGGATGTTATCATGCTTCGCATTATCCCAACTGCAGTTCACACTTTAGAAGACGTTAAATACACACTTGACACCTTCAAAAAACTAAAAATAAAACTAGACAATGGTGAATACAAAACAGATGAATTGGCAGCTGTAGAGATCGATAAAAAATAATTAATTTCTTACTTAAAATACAAATGGCATCCAAATTTGGATGCCATTTGTATTTTTTATGAGTTTATGATGATTCAAATTCTATCTTTAAAATAAGATTTACAACACTAATTCAACCCCCACCAATGCCCACTACTTCTTCAAAGGAAGGGACACATCGACATGCATCGTTTGATCAACTCCATCGGTTGCAGATCCGACTCCAAACTCAACACGATTGAATGAAAAGGAAGATTTAATCGTCGCTTTTTTACCATCCTCACTAAATTCAAATGGTGCAGTGATTTCCTTTTCCACACCATGAAGTGATAAAATGCCTTTTACTTCAAAAGATTTACCCAATGGAGTAAATGAGTTAGAGACAAAACGAATAACGGGATATTTTTCAACGTGTAACCAATCGCTATTTTTTAGATGACTGGTCTGCATCGCATTTTCAGTTGTAGCAGAAGCGGCATCTATTTCGAAATTAAAACTTGACTTAGATAAATTGCGCGAATCAAAAACAACAGTTCCTTTGAAATCGTTGAATTCACCTAAAACATCGTTACTTGAAAATGTAACTTGTACCTTTTTTTGCACTTTCCAAGACGCTTCTTGCGGCATATAAAAAGAAAACGCTCCCCCGATTAAGAGAAGCGTTAACCCTTTTACTTTACGTAAATTCATATTAATTTAAAACAAATTCAATATTTGCATTAATTGTAACCATATCACTAGCAACCATGTCTGGTAAATCAGTACCTACTTTAAAATCTTTACGGTTAATTTTACCAGTTAATTTAAATCCAGCAACATTTTTCTTTGTCATTGGATGAACGACTTGTCCGTTGAAAATTGCATCTAATGTGATAGACTTTGTAACTCCATGTAAGGTTAAATCACCTTTAACCTCTAAATTTTTACCACCTTTAGAAGCTACAGAAGTGCTTTTAAAAGTAAATTTAGGTGAGGCAGTAGCATCAAACATGTCTGGAGCTTTTAGGTGATTGTCTAGGCCTTCAAAACCAGTTGTTACACTTGCTACATCAGCACTTAATTCAAAAGAAGCGTCAGAAAAATCAGTTTTAGTAGCAACTACTTTCGCATCATACTTAGTAAAAAACCCTTGAACATCATTGATTCCTAAATGCGTAATTGCAAAACCTACTTTCGAATGAACGTTATCAGCGGTCCAAGTTTTTGCAGAATCATTTTTCATGAAAGACATTAGAGATAATGCTGTTATCCCTACAAATACAATTTTTTTCATTTTATTTTAGTTTTTATTTAAATGCAAAAATAAACACTTTTTATTTACCCTGGTATTTAATGTGTGATTTTACAGATAATTAACATTCAAAAAAACGTTGCTTTAAGCACAATGATTAAAACACTACTACGAAAACCAAACATCCGAAATCATAACACATCCGGCAGTTTCATTAATACGCTGAATTATGATTGATTTACCTTGGGCTAATTCATCCCTCATCACAGAAGAATCGATGGTTAGGTATAAGATGTTATTTTTAATATAGATATTAGCCGTTCTAAGAAAAACAGCTCTTCCCATCATTTCTTCCCATTTAGAAACAACTTCTAATTCCTTCATTTTTCCATCTAATTGATACGCTTTTAACAATTTTTCAATTACATCTCCAATAGGAGACTCATTTGAACTGCGTTTTCTTTCATTCATCCCTTTTCCGTATTCATAATAATTTCATCCATATCGATTGATAAAAAAGGCATGTCTATTCGATTGAAAATTTTCTCTACCCTCTCTTTATCCGTATCCGTAACAAAAACTTGTCCAAAAACATTATCAGACACTAAAGACATTAATTTAGCAACCCTTACGTTATCTAATTTATCAAATACATCATCTAACAACAGGACTGGCTTTTTATTTAAATGCTTAGTCAACCAGTCGAACTGAGCCAACCTTAAGGCGATTACATATGATTTCTGTTGTCCCTGAGACCCAAATTTCTTTACTGGATGCCCGTTGATTGTAAAAATAAAATCATCGCGATGAACACCTCCGTTTGTAAAAGCACAAGCAGCATCTTTCCTCTCGTTAATTTTAATCAGCTCACTAAATGAAAACTCATTCAAATGCGACTTATATTCCAATTCAACACATTCAGTTTGGTCACCAATAAATTTATAAAAATATTGAAATGTAGGAATAAACTCCTCTAGAAACTGAACCCTCTTTTCATAAATAGCAGTTCCACAGAGTACCAACTGAGTATTCCAAACATCAATCGATTCTGTTTCAAAAATTCTATTATCAAAAAAATGTTTTAAGAGGGCATTTCGTTGATCTAACACTTTATTGTATCGCACTAATAAATGCAAATACGCTCTGTCAAACTGTGAAATAATTCCATCAATCCACTTCCGCCTCACATCCCCCCCTTCCGAAATCAAATCCCTATCGTAAGGAGAGATAATAACAGAAGGAAATAACCCAATATGATCTGCTAATTTTTCGTAAGTGGCTTTATTTTTTTTTACGATTTTTTTTTCTCCTGCTTTTACACCACAGTAAATCTCAACCTCCTCACCATCAACATCCCAAACACCTTGGACAACAAAAAACTTTTGACCGAAACGGATGTTTTGCTTATCTACAGAATTTAAATACGATTTACACATACTTAAATAATGAACGGCATCTAATACATTCGTTTTTCCAACACCATTTCGACCAATAAAACAATTTATTCCCTGATCGAGTGAAAATTCGATTTGATCGTAATTTTTAAAATTAATTAATGAGATTGATTTAAGAAACATGGCTTAATTTAAAAGGACTCTCGCGTCAAATCATTTTTTTCTAAATCAACCACAATAGAACCATTATCAATGTGAAACCAGGTTAAAAAAAGTTCAAACGAAATTGCTTTAGGCCACACTTCCTCATCAAAGCTAATAGATGATAACTCATTTTCGAATATACGTTTGTATGCTTTTTTAAGAATGGGTTCAATTTCAAAGAAATCTTCTTCAACCAAATAAACCGTAGGTTCCGTATCATCAAATTCGGAGAATTCGATTTCACCGGACACATCATTAGCCCAATCCCAAAATAACTGAGTAGGCCTAACAGTTAAAAAACCTCTATTTACAATTTGCTCATCACTCATGCTCTATCTCTTTATTTATTTTCCAATCATCTTCTTCACTACTTCCAGTAGAATTCTCATCTCGTTCAATCTTAATTAAATCACCTTTATCATCCTTACTCATCCAACGAATCTTTCTGCTTTTATCAGAACTTAAAATATACTTCCACGAACGTCCATAACCTAAGGTTGTTAAATCGTTAAGCAGGTTTTCTAATTTAGGTGTATTTGTAAACTCAAGAAAAACAATACTCTTATCTTGAACCAACAATACAAAAGGCAATCCTTTATACAAAACAGAATGTCCCATTTTTAATGACTGATTCTTATATCCAAAATGCTCAATCCAATTGTAAAAGGCGTTAAAACTAGCAGTAGTATCTTTAAATTTCCAGTGGTAATATAAAGTCGTGTCTTTTTTAGAACCATAAGACCACTTTTCACATTTAACAGGATTGAATCTATCTGGCAAACAGTTATTTCTTAAAATAAATACTTTAGAAGTATCTAATTTAAAAAAAGAAACCATTTTCTTTGAGAAAAAAGACAAAGAATCAAAACCATAACGCTTATTAAAATCGGTGATACCCGAAGTATCCAATTTAGAAACTCGACGCGGCATATTTTTTGACAATTGATCTAAGGTAATTTCTTCCTGAGATTGATTACATCCGATTAATAAAAAAATCAAACAAATGAATACTAAAAAAGGGCTTAATCGTAAACGCATTGTAATACTTAATTAAATTCAAAACAGATAGGTAAATAGTGTACTTAATTCAACTACAATATAACAATATATATCGAATCAACTACAATGAAGTAAGAAATGAATTCACGTTTTTTTCAATCCTTTTCTCGATATCTACATTATCCGCTTTCACAAATCTAACTCCAGATATTTTCTCAAAAAGCTCAATATAGCGTTCACTTACCAATCGAACAAAATCTTCCGGCATATCCGGGATAACCTGACCTTCTTTTCCTTGAAATCCATTTTCAATTAGCCATTGCCTTACAAACTCTTTCGATAATTGTTTTTGATTATCACCATTAGCTTGTCTTTCTTCGTAACCTTCAGCATAAAAATAACGAGAAGAGTCAGGAGTATGAATCTCATCGATTAGAAAAATCTCACCATTCCTCAACCCAAACTCATACTTGGTATCAACCAACAACAAACCTCTTTCTTTAGCCATTTCACTTCCTCGTTGAAACAAAGCATACGTATATGATTCTAACTTTTCATAAACTTCTTTTGACACATAACTATTTGAAATAATAGCTTCTTTGGAAATATCCTCATCATGCCCAGCATCAGCTTTCAAGGTAGGAGTTATAATCGGAGAAGAAAAACGATCATTTTCTTTCAAACCATCGGGTAATTTTACCCCACACACCTCTCTTTTACCCAACTGATACTCGCGAGCAGCATGCCCCGCCAAATAACCACGAATCACCATCTCTATGCGAATTGGTTCACATTTCAGTCCTATAGAAACTGAAGGGTCTGGACTTGTCAACAACCAATTTGGAACAATATCCTTTGTCGCTTCTAAAAAAAGAGAAGCAATTTGATTTAACACCTGACCCTTGTAAGGAATACCCTGTGGAAGCACATGATCAAAAGCTGAAATTCTATCCGATGCAATCATTACTACCAAGCCTCCCTTAATGCTATATACATCTCTTACCTTTCCATGATATACACCTTCTTGCTTGGGGAAATTAAAATTCGTATTACGTATCGTTTGCTCCATAAAAACTTATTTATCATTATTAATTAAATTCTTTTTTTTCTTTATCTATTTTTTCTTGTTTTTCAAAAGCATCAATGATCTTTTTAACAAGCGGATGACGAATAACATCTTGTTGACTCAATCTAACAACACCGATTCCTTCAACACCATCCAAAATATCCAGTGCATAAGCTAATCCAGATCGTTGTCTAGGCGGTAGGTCAATTTGAGACATATCTCCCGTAATCATAAACTGAGCTGTCTGACCCATTCGAGTTAAAAACATTTTCATTTGCATAATTGTCGTATTTTGGGCTTCATCCAAAATAACAAATGCATTATCCAACGTTCTACCTCTCATAAACGCTAATGGAGCAATCTCAATTATACCAAATTCTATCATATCTTTCAACTTTTCAGGAGGGATCATGTCTCTCAAAGCATCATATAGAGGCATCATATAAGGATCAAGCTTCTCTTTTAAATCGCCTGGTAAAAACCCTAGATTTTCCCCTGCTTCAACCGCAGGTCTGGTTAAGATAATTCGTTTCACCTCCTTCGCTTTTAGCGCTTTTACCGCCAAGGCTATTGCCGTATATGTTTTTCCTGTTCCAGCTGGACCGACGGCAAAAACCATTTCATTTTTAGATGCAATCGCGACTAAACGTTGTTGATTAATTGTTTTTGCTTTGATTTTGGTACCTCCATTTCCATGAACAAGAACCTCATCGCCATTTACAAGCGGTTTCAAATTAGCATCCTCTAACATTATTTGCTCTATGATGTTTTCAGACAATTGATTAAACCGATGAAAATAATCCAATACCTGTTGAATCTTTTTATCACATAACAAAACAATCTCATCTTCTCCAATAATTGTTAACTGTGTCCCCCTAGCAATAATTTTCAGTAAGGGGAAATAACGCTTAATTGTGAGTAAGTTTGAATTATTCACACCAAAAAAAGCAACCGGATTTAATCCTTCTATTTCTAATATCTTCTCCATTAAAAATAATTTAAAATGACTTCACGTAACTTCAAGCGAGAATAAGTTTTATTTTTGCAAACAAAGTTAATTTTTTTTAGTAATGTTAACAAAGCAAAGATGCAACTGATTACACTTACTTCCGACATGGGAATAAAAGACCATTATTTAGCATCAATGAAAGGTGCTATTTACAGTGCTTCCCCATCGATTCAGATTGTTGATATTTCTCACACAATTGTGTCATTCTCAACCACAGAAACAGCATATTGTATTGCGCATTGTTTTGAATCATTCCCAATTGGCACTATTCATATCATAGCTGTTAATAGTGAACCAATGATCAACCTAAATAACGAAGAACTCAGTTATCTCCCCTCCATTTTGTTATTTAAGGGGCATTATTTTGTTGGAACTGATAATGGTATTTTTAGTTTGTTGGTTCAGAATGAAGTATTCGAAGGATTTTGGAGGATTGACAATGTGCTCTCTAACAAAAATATTTTCATTTTTCCAGCAAAAAACATTCTTGCTCCAGCGGCTTGTAAACTTGCAAACGGAATTGCAATTGAAACCTTTTGTTCTGTTCAAGCAGAATTTCAACGAGCAACAACAGCGCTTCCAATTACCGAGCCAAATGTAATTAAAGGAAGTGTTATTCAAATTGATCATTTTGGTAACATTATAACAAACATATCCAAAGAAATATTTTACTCATTCGGAGAAAACACCCCATTTACTATTTACTTCCGTAAAGTAGAATACTGTATTGATGAAATTTCGAGTTCATACACTGACGTTCCTCATGGAGAAAAGTTAGCCATTTTTAATTCGGACAACTACTTAGAAATTGCAGTAAATCATGGTTCATTAGACCGAAAAAATGGTGCGAGTACCTTATTTGGAATTTCACTAAAAGACACCATTCGAATAGAATTTACACCACCCGGTTCACGAGCAACCATAGAATCTCTCTTTTTATGATTACACGAATCGTTAAAATTTCATTAGACCCGATATATATAAGTCAATTTACAGATGTATTTGAAAAACACAAAGAATTAATTTCAAACTGTGATGGATGTAAATCACTCATTTTGATGCAAGATATTCGTGAAAAAAACTGTTTTTTCACCTACAGTACATGGGAAAGTGAGTTATACCTAGAAAACTATAAAAAATCAGAATTATTCGGCAAAATATGGCCTTTAATCAAACCTTGGTTCAGCGAAAAAGCAGAAGCATGGACATTAGTACAACATTAAATTCCTAAGATCAATAATTCAATCGTTTTATATTTCAAATTAAATACTTTTCCAAGAACTTCACTCGTTAATGTTCCTTTATAAATATATACACCAGATCTAAACCCTGGATCATCTTTAATCAACTCTCTACAACCCCCTCTTTCGCCCATTTCCAATAGAATTGGTGAGAAAATATTAGATAGCGCAAAGGAAGCAGTACGTGAAACACGCGAAGCAATGTTAGGCACGCAATAATGAACAACCCCATGCTTTAAAAAAGTAGGATTATTGTGATTTGTTATGCGAGATGTTTCAAAACAACCACCTTGATCAATACTCACATCAATGATTACAGACCCTTCTTTCATGTCCGAAATCATATCCTCGGTAACAATCAAAGGAGTTCGACCAAGAGGAGCTCTTATAGCTCCAATTACAACATCTGCACGTTTTACCGCTTTACCTATTAACTTAGGTTGAAAAACGGATGTATATACCCTTCTTCCTAAATTATTCTGAAGTCTTCTTAAGCGCGATAAAGAACTGTCGAACACCTTGACAGAGGCACCTAAACCTATTGCAGCACGTGTTGCAAACTCCCCTACAATACCCGCACCTAAAATAACAACTTCTGCAGGTTGAACTCCAGCAATACCTCCTAGCATAACTCCCTTTCCATTTTCAAAAGAAGACAAAAGCTCAGCTGCAATCGTGATGGAAGTTGTACCGGCAATTTCTCCCATCGTTCTTACAACAGGAAAAAAACCATCTTCATCTTTGATGTAATCCCAAGCAATTGCTGTAATCTTTTTTTGCATTAACTTTTGCAAAATTTCTTTGGGTTGAACAGCTAATTGGAGTGCAGACACCAAAGTTTGATTCCCCGTCATCAAATCAACCTCTTCTTCGGTTGGAGGAGCCACCTTAAAAATAATATCACATTTATAAATATCTGCCGTATCATAGCATATTTCAGCTCCAGCTTCAGAATATTCATTATCGGAAAAATTAGAATCAACACCACTCTTCGTTTCAACACGAACTCGATGACCATTCGATACAAGTAGTGTTACAGCACCAGGAACCAATGCGACCCTTCTTTCCTGAAAGGTAGTTTCTTTTGGAATTCCAATAAAAAGCTGGCCTTTTTTTCTACTCAGCTCTAACATTTCAACTTGTGGTAAAAAACCACTTTCCTTTATCAATGCTTTAAGTAATTCAGGATTTGTTATCATATTTAATATTTATAAGTCGTGAAAAATCTTCTTCTAATGTAATTTCAATCCAAAGGGTATCTGCTGGAAGAATATCCAACATCAACTCAGGCCATTCAATAAAACAAATGGATTTTTTATAAATAATTTCTTCAATACCAATATCGTAAATTTCTTCGATATTATCAAGTCTATATAAATCTAAATGATAAACAATTCCAAAAAACAAACTTTCATATTGATTAATGAGTGAATAGGTTGGCGAACCATCTAACTTTTCTATGCCCATTGCTTTCAACACAAATTGAATAAATGTTGTTTTCCCAACACCCATTTGCCCTTTAAGCGCAACAACCGAATACGAATTTATATTTTCTAATAGATCTACAGCAAGCCCCTGCAAATCATCAATCTGTTTCACAATACATTTCATCCTTATCTTTTAGGTGAAAGTTCAATGTACGGTATTAAAATCTCTTCCAATGAAATACCTCCATGCTGAATTGTATCCCCATAATAATTTACGAATTGATTGTAATTATTTGGATAAACAAAAAAATCATTTTGCTTACAAAAAACAAATTCAGATGACATAGCTGTTTTTGGTAAAAGTAAATCCTTAGGATCTCTTACCGCATATACATCCTTTTCTTTGTAACTTAAATTCCTACCTACTTTATATCTTAAATTAGAATTTGTAGACTTTTCTCCAACTATTTTTACTGGATTTGTCACTTTAACACTGCCATGATCTGTCGTAATTATAAGTTTCCATCCCGCTTTAGCAATCTTTTCAAGTATTAACTTTAATGGGGAATGATTAAACCATGAAGCCGTTAAACTTCTGTAAGCTGCTTCATTACCTGCTAATTCTTTTATAATCTCCATTTCAGTTCTGGCATGAGATAACATGTCAACAAAATTGTACACAATAACATTAAAATCATTTACAAACAATTGATTAATGGAATCCGCTAATTTTTTACCCGCATCAATATGGGTGATTTTGTTGTATGAAAATTTACAAGATTTTCCAAGTCGAGTTAAATTAGCTTCAAGCAATTCTTTTTCATTATTATTCCTCCCCCCTTCTTCATCTTCATTTACCCAAAATTTAGGGAACATTTTTTGTATGTCGAGCGGCATTAAACCAGAAAACAATGCATTTCTTGCATAATGAGTCGTAGTTGGAAGAATACTTAAAATAATATCTTCAGAATCAACATTAAAATCAACAGAAATCAATGGTTTAAGTATTAACCATTGATCATACCTCAAATTATCAATAACTAGTAAAAAAGTTTTGTTATTCGTGATTTTAGGTGCAATTCTATTTTTAATAAGTGTATGAAGCATCTCAGGAGCTTTATCCGAATGCTTTAACCAATCTGTGTAATTATCAACTAAAAAGCGACAAAATAAATCATTGGCTACTTTTTTCTGAGCTTCTAAACTCTCTAAAAGAGACTTTTGCTTTAACTCTATTTCCCAAAAAACAATTTTTTTATAAATCGAAATCCACTCAGTTATAGAATCACAGAAATCGATTTGATGGCCTAGATTTCTAAATTCTTTTAAATAATCTTCGTTATTTTTTTCATCTACCAAAGACTCGCCTTTTAAGCATTTCTTCAAACATAAAAGAAGTTGATTTGGATGAACCGGTTTAATTAAATAATCCGCTATTTTTCTACCAATCGCGTCTTCCATGATTGTTTCTTCTTCACTTTTAGTAATCATAACTACAGGTAAATCAGTATATTTATCCTTGATTCTAACCAAAGTATCTAAACCAGATAGACCCGGCATGTTTTCATCTAAAAAAACAATATCGTATCTTTTTAACTGACATAACTCAAGTGCTTCCGTACCATTATTAATCACATCTACATCATATCCTTTTGATTCCAAAAACATGATGTGAGGCTTTAGCAAGTCAATTTCGTCATCCACCCAAAGAATTTTAGAATTCATATGCTGATATTTTATAGTTTTGAAAAAAGTTTAAAGATATTCAATTGAGACCAAATTTACACAGAAATAACAAAAAGAAAATTTTCAATGATCCAATTTACGGTTTCATTGCCATTCCAAACGATTTAATTTTTGATATAATAGAACATCCTTATTTTCAACGATTAAGAAGAATATCTCAATTAGGACTAACCAATTTAGTTTATCCTGGTGCGCTCCATACACGATTCCATCATGTGATTGGTTCAATGCACCTAATGACAATTGCTATTTCAACCATCCGACGAAAAGGACACGAAATAACCGAAACTGAAGAATTAGGCGTACTGATAGCCATTTTACTTCACGACATCGGTCATGGTCCTTTTAGCCACACACTCGAATATGACATAGTTAATAAAATAAGTCATGAAGACATTTCAAGTTTTTTTATAGAACGGCTTAGCGAATATTTTAATGGAGAACTAGAAAGCGCTCTTCTCATTTTCAATAATACATATCCTAAAAAATATTTACATCAACTTGTTTCTAGTCAATTAGATATGGACCGATTAGACTATCTCAACAGAGATAGTTTTTACACAGGTGTTTCTGAGGGTAAAATCGGATCAGATCGAATCATTGAAATGCTTAATGTAAAAGATGGTGAATTAGTACTTGAAGAAAAAGGAATTTATTCCATAGAGAAATTTATCGTAGCAAGAAGACTAATGTATTGGCAAGTATACCTTCACAAAACGGTAGTATCCGCTGAACAAATGCTCATAAAAATAATTCAGCGCGCCAAAGAATTGAGCATTAAAGGTCATCCATTAACGTGTAGCAGCCCACTATTGTATTTTCTAAAAAATGACATCACCAAGGAGGATTTTAAAGCCAATCCTGAAATCCTCGACTACTTTTCAGAAATGGATGACTACGATATACTTAGCGCAGTAAAATCATGGACAAAAGACAGCGACAAGGTGCTTTCATTACTTTGTAAGCGACTCATTAACCGTCAATTATTCAAAATTGAAATATCAAAGAAACCATTTACAAGAGAACGAATACAACTCGAAAAAAAAATAATTAGTGAAAAATATAATCTTGACGAATCGGAAGTAGACTTCTTTATCATACACGATAAACTCAGCAACAACGCTTACAATAAGAGAAAACAAAAAATTAATATTTTAATGAAAAATGGCACATTAGTTGATATTTCAAACGCATCGGATAATCTTAACATTTCTGCTTTAGCACACCCCGTTGAAAAATTTTACCTTTGTTATCCCATATAAAAAACATGAAAACAGCACTTATTATTGGAGCAAGTGGACTTACAGGTAAAGAGCTCGTTAATCAATTAATAGTCAATACGAACATTCAAAAAATCATAATTTTTACAAGAAGGAAGCTATCTTTAAACAATGAAAAAATCACAGAACACATCGTCGATTTTAATTCACCTAACGAATGGAAAGATTTATTGGTAGGAGACATCCTTTTTTCTTGCTTGGGCACAACTCTTAAATTGGCAGGGTCAAAAGAAAAACAATATAAGATTGATGTTACCTATACCATAAACACCATTAAAAATGCCTTGAAAAATAAAAAAATAACCATTGCACACATCTCCTCCATGGGTGCAAAAAAAAACAGTAAAAATTTCTACCTCGCTATGAAAGGTGAGCTAGAAGAGCTAATCTTAAGTAGTTTTTCCGATTCAATTTACATATTTCGACCTTCAATACTAGACGGATCTCGGGTCGAAAAAAGACCATTTGAAAAAACAGCTCTTGATTTAATCTATTTTTTTAACACATTTGGAATTTTATCTAAGTATGCCCCTACCAAAATTGCTACACTAGCTTCGTCAATGATTAAAGAAGCATTAAGTATTACCCAAGAAAAAAAAATTATAGAAGCCGATTCAATTTAAGAGGTTAAAAACTTTACACTTCTTTGTTAATAAAGACTTTATTTAGCACACATAGAGTTAACAATAAGCTGATTTTTTTTTCTTTTCTTTGTGCAAAATAGATAAAAACAAAAAATCAATCTTAATTTTAATAATGAAAAAATTTAAAAATCTAATTTTCTACATCACAACTATTGTGGGGTTTTCAGTTGCGATTTTTTGGATTATAGAATTTGGTAAAAAATTAGAAATAGGTAAGAAAATTAATCTACCTATTTCCCACAATACAAATTGGGTAGAATTCAAAACGACATTAATCAACAACTTAGGACACCCACTTTCTATTTTATTAGCTCAAATTTTAATTATCGTATTGGTCGCTAGACTTTTTGGATGGCTATTTAAAAAAATAGGTCAACCAACTGTAATCGGCGAAATATTAGCAGGAATTCTTTTGGGTCCATCGCTTGTAGGAATGTATTTCCCCGAGTTTTCTCATGTTCTTTTCCCAAAAGAATCAATGGGAAACCTTCAATTCTTAAGTCAGATCGGATTGATATTTTTTATGTTCGTTGTAGGAATGGAACTTGATATTAAGGTTCTTAAAAATAAAGCAAATGACGCTGTTGTGATTAGTCATGCAAGTATTGTTATTCCTTTCGCATTAGGAATGGGTTTAGCGTATTTTGTATATAATGAATTTGCAGCAAAGGGTACTCAATTTATATCTTTTGCATTGTTTATGGGAATAGCTATGAGTATAACTGCATTTCCTGTATTAGCTCGAATAGTTCAAGAAAGAGGGATGCACAAAACCAAATTAGGCACTTTAATAATTACATGTGCTGCAGCGGATGATATTACTGCTTGGTGTATTTTAGCTGCTGTAATCGCAATTGTAAAAGCAGGAACATTTGTGAGTGCATTGTATACCATTTGCTTAGCTGTATTGTATGTGCTCGTTATGTTAAAAGTGGTAAGACCGTTCCTGAGTAGAATCGGAGAAATAAGTGCTAATAAAACACATCTAAACAAACAAATTGTCGCAATCTTTTTCATTCTGTTATTGTTTTCAGCGTTGGCTACAGAAAGCATTGGTATTCATGCGCTTTTCGGTGCCTTTATGGCTGGCGCTATCATGCCTGAAAGCTCAACTTTTAGAGATATCTTTATTAATAAAGTAGAAGATATTGCCCTCATTCTTCTACTTCCATTATTCTTTGTTTTTACTGGTTTAAGGACTGAAATAGGGCTGCTAAACGAAGGCCATTTATGGCTAGTTACTGGTTTAATCATAGCAGTTGCTGTTATAGGAAAATTTTTAGGAAGTGCATTAGCCGCTAAATTCGTAGGGCAAAGTTGGAAAGATTCCTTAATAATTGGTGCTCTTATGAATACAAGAGGGCTAATGGAATTAATTGTCTTGAATATTGGATATGACCTAGGTATTTTATCAAAAGAAATTTTCACAATGTTAGTCTTAATGGCTTTACTTACAACCTTTATGACAGGCCCAACCTTAGATTTAATCGAATGGTTTTTCAGTAAAAAACACAAAAAAATTACAAACAACAATGAAAAAGAATCAACTAAATTTAGAATACTGATTTCCTTTGGAAATCCTGAACGTGGAAAATTTTTGTTACGATTAGCTAATAGTATGGTGCGAAAATTAAATGACAAAGCAGAAATAAATGTAATGCATCTAGCTCAAACTAACGAAATTCACCAATTTAACATCAAAGATTTAGAACAAGATACAATTACCCCAATCAAAGAAGAGGCTTTGGCTTTAAAACAAAAGATAACAACCATTTTCAGAGCATCAAATGATGTTGCCAGAGATGTTGCAGAAGCAGCTAATAAAGGGGGATACGACTTGCTTTTAATCGGAATTGGGCAATCTATTTACGAGGGAAGTTTTTTAGGGAGGGTACTCGGTTTTACAACCCGTATCATTAATCCTGAAC
>CAMDGH010000045.1 GCA_945897755.1 Chryseobacterium gleum
AAGTATAGCTTAACTTAGTCTCCAGAATTGAAGGCAAGTCCATTTAAAAAGAAATAATTATAACCTATGAAAAACATAACTAAATATCTTACAACCTTAAGTCTTCTTATTTTACTACTTCCATTTCTTCAAACCTGTACAAACCAAGAGTTGAAAAATCCTGAATATGTAGGCTCCGAAAAAAATCCCTTAAATTACAATAAGGAAAAGAGTAAGAAAGTAAAAAGTGAAAGCACCTTTAATGGATATAAAATAGCTTTTTCTGTTTTTAAAAATGAACCTAAAAAAATAAATATAGACGATGCAATTTTGGCAGATTATTTTATGTTAACTAGTGTTCTAATATCTATATTTCTTTGCATATTTTCATTTTTCAATAGGTTTAATGCCATTATATTTTATTCAACTGGTATAAATATTTTGTTAGTAATACTTAGTGTATATGTGTTTAAAAAATCAGGAATCCTAAGAGAGTTTCATCAAGTCAAAATAGGCTATTATTTATATACCATTAATTTGATTTTAATTGCTTTATTTTCTAAAAGAAAGCTAGCCCGCTGAGCTGGATTTTGTATCGCGAACCAGCTAGAAAATAAACTCTACACTAAACCAACGAAAATTGCGTTTACAATTAGCAAGTTAGGAGTAGATTGATTAATTTAGATTGAGTGAAATTATTCGCAGGATTTACAAATACAGCGAAACTGGCTTATACTAATTTAGAATAGCAATCGTTGTTATTGATTAATTAATACATGATAATAAACAACTTTACATATCGTATATTCTTATTAGTTCTCATGTGTTTGAGTTTTTTGAATAAATCTTATTCTCAAACACATGGTTTTTATTGTGATAGTTTAAATTATCCTCCTACTAAGCCTATCAATGAAATTGCAAATTACTATTTAGGTTTTATTTTTTCCCCTACTTATTGGCAAAAAAATTATATTTCAAATTTTAATAAAACTCTATATTTCTCTGGAGATTCAAAAAATAACGATGTACATGTTTCGTATTATGTTAGTTTAAATTGCAAGTTTTCAGAAGCAGAATCAAAAAAGTATAGTCTTAAATTTGATACTACTTATAAATATATTGAGAATGAAAATGTTCCTCTAAAAGAACTTAAAACTATTGATTTTTTACAGTTTAATGAAGTTATTTCTGGTTATTTGGAAAAATTTAAAATAGATAGTTTTAATATTGTAAACTTTAAAAGTATAAACATTAATGATTTTAAAATCAATAGATTGTATTTGGATGAAGCTTCATTTTTCTACAAAAAGTTATACGATGAAATTCTAAATAAACAAGCTTTAAATATTGAGTTAATTGTTATAGAAGAACCCTTTGACAGTCTACCTGATTATCTTTCATCGTTTAAAAACTTAAAAAGTTTTGAGTTGGAAATCATGCAACAAGATGGAGTTGATGTAAGCAGTTTAGTTTATAGTTATGCAACTATTTATCTTTCTAATTTATTAAATAATTTATCAGACCAATTAAGGTTGCTTAAAATTGAAAAAATTGGAGGAAACTTATTTATTCCTGAAAGTAGCATTAAGAGGTTTAAAAATTTAGAAGCTTTACATTTAACTCTTGATGCCAAAACTAATACTCCTGTTGCAAGTATTCCTGTTTCGTTACTGTTAAGTCAAAAATTTAAATTTTTTGCCGCATCAATAGAATATATTAATAGTAAAGATTTTCATTACCCGTATTCTATTTATGATAAAGATTATTGTAACCTCTGTTATGAACGAACTTGTCAGCGTTTAGACTATGCTAACAAGTTAGACACAATCATTTTTAAAGATTTAGAGTATAAAATCTATGCAACAGGTAAAGTAAATGACGAGAATCTTGCAGAAGGAAAATGGTTGTTTTATCATAATAATGGAACCATTGCAGAAGAACGTTACTACAAACAAGGAATAGAAGTTGGAGAATGGTTGTTGTATGATGAGCAGGGCAATCGTGTAGGTCATTACGAATTTAAAAAAGACACCACTATTTGCACCTTTTACAAATCAACTGGAGGGTTGGGGTATCAATACATTTTATTTAACAATTATACCGATGGAATCTACAAGCGTTGGAATGATGTGGGAGTCTTGGTCACAGAAAAAAGGTATAAAAGCTCAAGGTATGAATAGTAGATTATGAAAATTAACAAGTTTGAACCTTCTCAATTAATTGGAGTATAAGTTAAGCTATATGATAGGATTAAAACTTAGAAGTATGGTAACAGAAAGAAAAAAGTATGACAAGTCTTTTAAAACAAAGGCTGTAGAATTAAGTTTCGCTAGAAACAATGTGAATGAGGTAGCAGAAGAGTTGGGAATCAAATTTCAATCAATTTTTAATTAAGTAATCATGAATAGATTTTTTTCACTATTTTTTTTATTATCCCTTGTTCTATCATGTACAAATTATAGAATAAGACGTTTATGTAATTTAGATAAAAATATGATAATTAAGTCTGTTAAAACAAAAACATCTTACTCATTAATGATTAATTTTCAACTTAATGACAGTTCAATTGTTAATTTTCTTGATTATTATCAACTTAAATATTATTTTATTACAATAAATAAAATTAACAGTCAAATTAGATCGGTTAAAGAAATTGACAAAAACACTAATAAATGCACTTTTCAAAGAAGATACATTTACAATACTCCTATTGACACTACTTTTATATTTAATAGTAATGGTAAAATTACTGAAGTTATATACGAAGATAAAGACTATACATTTTCAATTCAAAATGTAATAAATCTCTGTGATAGCATTCTACATAAAGATATCTCTGCTACAGGTTGGTGTAGTTATCTAAGAAGAGAAAATGGTTTCTATATTCTAAGCTATTCCACTAACCAAGATGGGACGATAAAAAAAGATCGATGTTCTGAAGACGGTCCAATTAGTTATCAAATTAAAATAAGTGGTAAATCTGGTGATTTTGTAATAGAAAGAGCTTATTATATTTTTTCAGATTAAGACATTTTTAAAAAAAACTGTAAATATCACTCAATATTTTATTAAAAAATCATTATCCCGCTGAGCTAGATTTTTAACCCGCTGAGCTGGATTTTTAATCCTGCTCCAAAAAATTAAGTATATACGCTGTACTTGATTTTATACCGCCTAGCAGCAACGAAATTAATCCTGCACAAATAAACATCGAACCACGCCCCCACTCAAATCTCTCTATTTACTTTTCAGAATAAATATAAGTCGTATCTAATAAATATCGGTTTGCATTTTTAACATATGTGTACACTGTAATCTGAATTTTAGATGGGTCATACGGTTCTAATGCATCAGACGATTCCATATTCCACATACCATTTTTTTCAATTTTAAATTCGATGTTTTTAAGATAATTGAAAAATGCCAATGTGTACTTGTTATCATACTGATTCAAAAACAAACCATACATACAGGCTCCTTTTCCACATGCACCAAAATTTACCAATAGGTCTTTTTTTCCATCAGTATTAAAATCAACATTTTTAACAAGTTGGATTTGAACGCTGCTATCTGGTAATTCGAAAGTAGAATTTTTTGGAGGTATTATTTTAACAAAATTTTCACGGACTTTGAAATCAATAGTAAACAAACTATCTTGAATCAAGGTAGATTTTTTTCCTTTTTTTAAATAATAGTTATCCGGAAACACTTTAGATGCTTGCCTCGAAAAACAGGTAATCATAAAAAATAAAAGGACTACTAAGATACTTTTCATGCTTCAAAGTGTGTAAACTTAACTAACTGGAATCATTACTAAAAACAGGAATTATTCCTAGTACAATTAATTCCTCACAAAACTAACCAACATGTTGGAAGAAAAAACAAAATCAACCATCAAACAAAAACATATCTTTACCATAAACACTAAACCAACGAAAAAGTCGTTTGTTATTAGGGTGTTAGGAGTAGATTGATTAATTTTATAAGTAATAGAAATAATTGTTTATTAGATATCAACTGATTTAATTGAGAAATTTGGTCATTTAAATTTCATTCTTTCATTTTACTTAAAAAATCAAATTTACATATGATAATTTTCCTTTTTCGAAATGTTTTAATTACTTCCTTACTAATTCTAAATATTAGTAATTATTCCTTTGCGCAAGAAGATTATGATTCATCATTAATAAGATTATATGATGCTAAACAACAATGTCTGTTAAATCATAGCATATTTTTACAGAGTCAATATTTCTATGCCGGTAATAAAGTACCATTAGCCTATGCTGAATATTTATTCAATAATTTTCGAGAAATTGATTCGACTTGTTTTAATTATGTTTATTTAAACGGAGAAGAATCGAGTGACTATTACTATGCTTTTTTTAAACCCATTCCCAAGATTAGTAATGATTATAAATTCATTTTCAAGTATAATATTCCTGTAAATCAATTAAAAACGTTTAAAAAATATTCAGAACTAATTGATTCAGACACAATCTTTGATGAAGAAAAAAATCAATATTATGATTTTCATTCATTACAAACAAGTTTTGAAAGAAGGGAGATTCTAAAAAGAGTGGAACAAAAAGTAATAGAAAAAATAGAAAACAAACAAAAGAACAAAAAGAAGGATGTAGAAGATATTTTTGAAATTGAATACGGAATGAGTAAATTTTATACAGAAAATTGGAGGGAAAATACCTCTGCAACTCTTACACCATATCAGAAATATCTATACGAAATTTTAGATAATTATTCGGATTTTAATTTAGAAAAATTAAATTTTAAGTTTAAGAATGCTAATTTTTATCTTACATTCCAATTGGACAGTTTAATTAATAATCAGATTTTAAATTACCTAGAATTAGAATCTCTCCATCTAATAGATAAATTTGATACTGTACCTGGTTATATAAAAAAATTAAATAATCTTAAATATTTAACGATTGATTTTGAAAGAGAGGGAGATCCAGGTAGAAAACCTATTTATTTTAATCCAATATTTTTCAATGATTTATTTCGTCAACTACCTAAAAGTGTTAAAAGTATTCAATTTGAAGGCTTTCCAAGGGATAATATATTTATTCCTGAGAAATATGCCAAAGAATTTACGTTGGATTCTTATGATTCTTATTCAACTTGGGTAGGTTCTAGCTACTTTTATAACTTCACATATAAACATCATTTCACACCTATCTCTTTTTATTTCAAAGCGAGTAGAGTGAATGATTATAACGACTTATGTTATACTAGAATTTGTAAAAAGGTAGATGAAAACAAAGACTCTGTAACATATTATTATCCAACAAATACGATTTTCGCCAAGGGGTGTTTGTCAATAGATAATAAAGCAGAAGGAAAATGGGAGTTTTATCACCCAAATGGAAAGTTATCAGAAGAACGTTATTACCTTAATGGAGTTGAAACAGGGAAATGGAATATTTACGACCCAAGGAATAAACTATTTGCACAATTTACTTTTGAAACTGACACAACTAAACTATTGTATTTCAATGATGATGATATGTATGATGGTACAAAATATTATGAATACACACTTTTTAATGAATACACAGATGGATATATTAAAAAATGGAACGAAAAAGGAGAAATGATTTTAAATAAAAGATTTAGAAGAAATAAACCTTTATACGAACAATATTAAACAAGCCATACTTAATTTGTACCGCGTAGCAACAACGAAGTTAATTCGTTACTAATCCAACTTTATCGCTCTCAAACATATTCAAAGAATAACACCCCTATCCTATTGCATTCCACCAAATAATTGCAGATTTTGTATTTCCCCGCTGAGCTGGATTTGTAATCCTACTCAACCAACTCTTTTCAATCAAAACCATAAATATCTCAGCTGTGTTGGATTTATAATCCTGCACTAATAACAACATTCTCTAACATACCAAACCAACGAAAAAAATCGTTAGTAGTTAGGGTGTTAGGATTAGCTTGATTAATTTAGTTTAATCGCAGGATTACAAATCCAGCGAGGCTGAAAGTTACAATAAGATTGCTTATTTTAGTATGAGTTAAAATAATCGCAGGAATAGTAAATCCAGCGAATCACTGGTCATTTTAACAATAAGTCATCTAGAAAAAAATAAAATAGATTAATTCAATTAAAAATATAAATCAAAGTGTTATTTTTAACTTGTAAAAATAAATAGAAATTCACCCTAATCATTTTAACTCAAAATAAACATTCATGATCGCTCTAATTAGACTATTTACTTTGTTTATTATACTTATTTTACCCTATTTCTGCTTTTCTCAAAAAGTTTATTCAGTAAAATACCTTAATCAGGCAGATGTAAAAGTATATGTAGTGCAATACGAAAGTCAGGCAGACCTTAAAGTGATAAAAATGAAACACCAATCGTATAACTCAAAAAATGAAGGAAGGTGGTTTTTCACTAATTATGAACATGAAGCAACGAAAAAAATATTTTTTGTGGATTATGAAAGTCAAGCCGATTTAAACATATTTTTTGTGGATTACGAAAGTCAGGCTGGATGGAGAAACAATAGTAAAAAACAACTTTTATATTAACTCACACAGCTTGAAGCGCATCGGATTACTTTCTGACACACACGGAGACCTTGACCAAAAGGTGTTTAGCTATTTCAAAGATGTTGATGAAATATGGCATGCGGGAGATATTGGCTCTCTCTCTATCATTGATGAACTAAAAAAATTTAAACCACTACGTGCCGTTTACGGAAATATAGACGATCATCAAATTAGAACTGAATGTCCTGAATTTTTAAGGTTTAAATGTGAAGAAATGGAAGTTTTAATTACCCACATCGGAGGAAAACCGGGTAAATATGCAACTCCTGCTTTGGTAGCATTAAACGAAAAAGCACCTGATTTATTTATTTGTGGTCATTCCCACATCCTACTGATAAAAATGGATACTCGTTTTAAAATGCTATGGATGAATCCTGGGGCATGTGGAATAAAAGGATTTCATTCCGTTAAAACGATTTTACGGTTTGAAATTGAAGGATCAAAAATACAGCATTTAGAAGCAATAGAACTAGGCACACGCGCATGAAAAAAAGCACTCTTTCTTTCTTTATACTGATTTCATTGTACTTCAATGCTCAAGTTGGTGGAATAAATGGATTTAGCTCCTTGTCAAACGTTTTCAATGCAAGACAAGCAGCATTGGGAGGATCCTTTATTTCTGTAAAAGACAATGATGTCAATGTTGCGATAAGTAACCCCTCACTTCTTTCAGAAAACACGAATAAGCAATGGTCAATAAACCAACTAATTCTCCCTAACGGAACAAAGGCAGGTATGCTTTGTTTTTCAACACAAGTCAAACGCTTCGGTATTTCAACCAGTGGTGCGATTCGTTATATCTCCTATGGCCAACTGAAAGAAACTACGGAAAACGGAACCGTTATTGGCACAATTAATCCATCTGATTATATTCTAACAAGTGGGTTTGGAAAAGTAATCAATCCTAGATTTAGCGTTGGATTAAACACACATATTTTGTATGCTCAATACGGAAACTATAATTCAATTGGATTAGGTGTAGATTTTAGTGCATCATTCGACAATCCTGAAAAACTCTTTTTAGCAACCATACTCTTGAAAAATATCGGCTATCAAGTAAAAGGATTTATCCCTAGCTCAAACAGAATGCTTCCAACAGAACTTCAAATTGCCATTTCCAAAAAACTAGAGCACGCCCCTTTTCGTTTTTCATTCCTATTTCACCATTTAAACACTTGGGATATTTCCTATTTCGACCCGCTAAAAAAAGCAACATACGACCCCTTTTCTAGAGACTCGATTCAAGTTCCAAAAGCAAATACAATTGAAAAAATAATACATCACATTACACCTCAAGCAGAGCTTTTATTGTCTGCTAATTTTCACTTTAGAATTGCATTTAGTTATTACAGCCGACAATCCTTTAAACTTCAAAATAGACCCGGTCTCTCCGGATTCACCTTTGGAATTGGAATGAAATTCAAACGATTTACGTTGGATTATGGATTTATCCCCCATTCTGTAGCTGGTTATACAAACGCAATTTCATTATTATCAAATCTGAATGATTGGAAACGTAAAAAATAATCTCAATTAAATGATACACCTTACCCTTCTCATTAAGGTTCCTATTTTTTATCCATTAACCCTCAACTGATTAAAAAAGAACAAGTAGATTGGTCTATTTTGTAGTTATGTTTGGTATTAAACCAAACTAGATAATTTATCTTCTAAAATTGCAATCTTCTGAATTGCATCTGCCTCTTTCTTCTGTTCATTCTCAACAACTGAAACAGGAGCACCACTTACAAACTTTTCATTTGTTAATTTTTGTTGAACTATTTTTAAGAATCCTTTAGTATATTCTAATTCTTCTTCGATTTTAATACGTTCTGCATCTAAATCAATCATTTCTCCAAAAGGAATAAAAAACTCATTAGACTGTACCATAAAAGAATATGCATTTACAACCTTATTTGAAACATAACTTAACTGAGACAAGTTACCCATTTTAACAATTACTGAATCAAAGCTTGTGCTTAATTCTTGATTTTTCTTCACGAAAAGTTCCATTTTTATCTTGGAAGCAATATTATTTTCTTTTCTAATTGTTCGAATATTAGAAATCACCTCTTCCGCAATTTTAAACTCAGTCAACAAAAGAGAATTACTTAATTCAGCAACTGGCCAATTAGCTATTACAACATCATCACCTTCTGCTCGTTCTCTAATCAAATGCCAGATCTCTTCAGCTATAAAAGGAGTAAATGGTTGAATTATTTTCAATAATTTTTCAAAAAAGCATAAAGTAGCTTCAAATGTAATCCGGTCTATTGGTTGTTGGTAACCTGGTTTAACAATCTCCAAATACCAAGCACAGAAATCATCCCAAACCAACTTATACGTCGCCATCAACGCTTCAGAAATCTTAAACTTTTCAAATAATTGATTAATTTCTATTAACTCCTGATTGAACTTCGGAGTAAACCAATCTATTCCAACTTGAGCAGCTTTCGGTTGTTCCATGTCTTTCACTTCCCAAGAAGTAATCAATCGAAAGGCATTCCAAACTTTATTTGCGAAATTACGCCCTTGCTCGCACTGACTTGTGTCAAAAGGCAAGTCATTACCTGCAGGAGAAGATATTAAAACACCCACACGAACACCATCAGCACCATATTGATGAATTAAATCAATTGGATCTGGAGAATTCCCTAAGGATTTAGACATTTTTCTCCCTAATTTATCCCTAACAATTCCAGTATAATATACATTTTTAAAGGGAATATCTCCCATATATTCATACCCAGCAATAATCATTCTTGCAACCCAAAAGAACATTATTTCAGGAGCCGTAACCAAGTCATTCGTTGGATAATAATACTTGATTTCTTCGTTATTTGGTTGAGTAATACCGTTAAAAACAGAGATAGGCCATAGCCAACTAGAAAACCATGTATCTAATACATCTTCATCTTGTCTTAATTCATTTTCGGTAATTAATTTACCTGATTTTTCTGTCGCTAAAATAATTGCCTCCGCTTGGGTACGAGCAACAACATACTCATCTGGACTAGTGCCATAGTACCATGCAGGAATACGGTGACCCCACCACAATTGCCGCGAAATACACCAATCTTTCACATTTTCCAACCAATGTTTGTATGTATTTTTAAACTTATCAGGGTGAAACTTAATGTTTCCATTCATCACATTTTCCAATGCCGGTTCAGACAACTCTTTCATTGATACAAACCATTGCAAAGATAATTTCGGTTCAATAACCGCATCCGTTCGTTCAGAATAACCAATTTTATTGATATGATCTTCTACTTTAACTAGATATCCCTTTTCATCTAATTCTTTTGCGATTTCTTTACGTACTTCAAAACGGTCTTTACCTTCATAATGTAGACCCTTGTTGTTCAATGTTCCATTATCATTAAAAATATCTATCGTTTCCAACTGATACTTCTTGCCCAATTCATAGTCATTAATATCGTGTGCAGGAGTTACTTTTAAACAACCGGTTCCAAAATCCATTTCTACGTATTCATCTGCAATGATTGGAATTCGTCTAGAGGTTAGGGGAACAATTACGTATTTTCCATGCAATAAATAGTAACGTGCATCATTCGGATTAACGCAAATAGCACTATCTCCCAATATCGTTTCAGGTCGGGTTGTTGCAATTGTAATCCACTGATCTTCAGTATCCACTACTTTATAGCGAACATGATATAACTTTGAGTTAACTTCTTTGTGTATAACCTCTTCATCAGACAAGGCTGTTTGAGCTTCTGGATCCCAATTTACCATGCGAACCCCCCTATAAATCTTACCTTTTTGATATAAATCAATAAACGTAGTAATAACGGATTTAGAATACTCCTCATCCATTGTAAAAGCAGTTCTTTCCCAATCACACGATGCACCTAATTTCTTTAATTGATCTAGAATAATTCCACCATGTTTATCTTTCCACTCGAAAGCATGAACCATAAATTCATCCCGCGATAAATCAGATTTTTTAATTCCTTCCTTACGTAATTTTTGAACTACTTTCGCTTCCGTTGCAATTGATGCATGATCTGTTCCAGGAACCCAACATGCGTTTTTGCCTTCCATTCGCGCTTTTCGAACCAAGACATCCTGAATCGTATTGTTAAGCATGTGCCCCATATGTAAGACACCTGTAACATTTGGAGGTGGAATCACAACCGTATATGCTTCTCTATCATCAGGCGTAGAATGAAAATAACCCTTTTCTAACCAATAAGGATACCATTTATCTTCTGCTTTACCAGGCTCATACGTTTTTGGAATTTCAATCATAGCTCAAAAATTTAGGCAAATATACAAAGGATTCAGTAGGTTTTAATTGGTTCCGTAGAACTTATTTTCTTCTTGAATTTAAAAGTTATCTTTTTTTATTTAATCATTAAAATCACTGTTTATCGATTACATCTAATCATCTCACCTCAAAAAAAAGCTATTGAACTTCGAAGATTTAACAGTGCAAAAAGAAATTAGGAGTATAAGTTACAAGCCACTAAATTCAAGCTCATATTTAAAGATGATTACTTTTTAAAATATTTTTCCTGGATTTAAAATTCCCTTTGTATCAAACACGTTTTTTATTGATTTCATTAAGTCAAGTTGTACATCATTAAAAGCAAGTGGCATGTATTGTTTTTGAACCAAGCCAATCCCATGCTCTCCAGAAAGTGTGCCTCCTAAGGCAATTACTTCAACGAATAATTCAGAAATAGCGATTTGCAATTCATTCTTCCAAAAATGATCACTCAAATCTCCTTTTAATATATTTACATGTAGATTTCCATCACCTGCATGTCCATAGCAAATGGACTTAAATCCATATTTAACACCTATTCGCTTGACTGCGGCTAATAATTTAGGTAATTCGTATCGTGGTACGACGGTATCTTCTTCTTTGTAAATAGAATGACTTTTTACAGCTTCTCCAACTTTTCTTCTTAATTTCCAAAGCTGATCTTTTTGAGATTGAGAGTCGGCAAGTAGAATTTCATCGGTTTCGAAATTTTCTAAAACAACCATGATAGCTTCACACGTTTTCATCAATTCATCTGAATCAAAACCATCCACTTCAATCAGTAAATGAGCTTGATGATTATCTTGTAATTCTATTGAAGTATCTTTTTCAAAATCCATAACACATAAAATTGCATCTCTCTCCATAAACTCCAATCCACTTGGTGTAATTCCTGCTTGGAAAATAGCAGCTACCGCCTCACAAGCTTTTCCCGCATCAAAAAAAGGCACTAACATCAACATATCAGTTGAAGGATGAGGAATTAAACGCATGACAATTTTAGTGATAATTGCTAAAGTACCTTCACTTCCAACAATCAACTGGGTTAAATTATATCCAGTTGCATTTTTCAACACATTTGCACCCGTCCAAATCACTTCTCCATTTGGAAGAACAATCTCAAGGTTTAGCACATAATCTTTAGTAACACCATATTTTACAGCTTTAGGCCCCCCAGAATTTTCTGATACATTTCCCCCAATAAAACAACTTCCTTTACTTGCAGGGTCAGGAGGGTAGAACAAACCAACTTCTTTAACAGCATCTTGAAGTACTTGAGTAATAACACCCGGTTCAACAATAACTTGATGATTTTTCTCATCAATCTCAATGATTTTATTGAATTTCTCCATCGATAAAACAACCCCTTTATGAACAGGGAGCGCACCACCACTTAATCCTGTTCGAGCACCAGATGGAGTAACAGGTATGTTTTTTTCAAAACAATAACGCATGATTTCAGAAACTTCTTTTGTGTCTTCTGGCTTCAAAACAAGTTCAGGGATAAAAACAAAATCCTCTGTATAGTCGTGGCTATAGTCCATCATTTCAGAATCAATAGACAATGCTTTGTTTGATAAAATTGTGTTAAAAAATTCAATATCAGCTGATGAAACAGGAGAAAAATTCATTTGTTATGCTTTTTTTTAATAAATGTATGTGTTTCTAGTTGAAAAAAAACAACCAATTATGATAATCGTCGTTAAAATTATAATTATTTTCTAAATTTACATATGTATCGGATTCTATTAATTATCTTCTTATATATATCATCCAATTCTTTTTGTATTGGCATTAACAATGATTCTCTTGAAAATTTATCATCACCGTTTTTATTTCAGGAAAACAAAGGTCAATGGAATCCTTCTGTATTATTTAAATCCCACTTCAAAGGTGGTAATTTATGGATTGAAGAAAATAGAATCTTATTTCACATCCAGGATTTCTCCTACTTACACAGCCATCACGCGTCAATCAAATCGCATTCAAGTGAAAAAGAAAAATTTAAACAGCATTTAGTTGCATTTTCTTTTTTAGGAAATAACAAGTTGACAGAAGTGCTGAAAAATAAAAAATCTGAATTCTACACAAATTTTTTCATTGGTTCTGATCGATCTAAATGGAGTCAAAATGTACATTCTTACTCGGATATCACATTAAAAAATTATTACACTGGAATTGATCTCCATTACAATGTAACTGACGAAGAAACAAAATACGAATTTTTTGTTCATCCTTCAATTTCGCCGGAACTAATTCAATTTAATATTCTAGGGTCAAAATCAATTTCAATAAACCGAATTGGTGATTTAATCGTTGAAACACCCTTAGGAACAATAGCAGAAAAAAAACCAATAGCATACCAACTCATCGCAGGAAAAAAAATAGATCGATCGGTTTCATTTAAGCTCAATCAAAACACAATAAGTTATGAGGTAGGTTATTATGATAAAAACTTCACTTTAATCATTGATCCTATTTTGGTTTTTGCCACATACAGTGGTTCAGAAACAGATAATTTTGGTATGACTGCGACATACGCATATGATGGATCAGCTTATTCTGGAGGAACGATATTTGGAAATAAATACCCTATACCGGATTCAAGTGTATTTGACTTTACATCAAACCTTACTGACACTGACATAATCGGTGCATCATCAGATATTTTCATCTCCAAATACAGTAGTGACGGAAATAAAATGATCTGGACAAACATTATTGGAGGTGGCTCTGATCATGAAGGAGCCGAAACAATTCACTCATTGATCTGTGACTCAAGTAATAATATTTATGCATTTGGAGCTACTTCAAGTAAAAATTTCCCTACTTCCCCTGGATGCTTTCAGAATTCTAATAAAGGTGGGGATAAATTTAATGCTGTTTTTAACGGAGCTCAATTTGGCGAAGAAGGCATTGATATTTTTTGTTTGAAAATCAGTTCAAATGGAAAACAACTATTAGGATCAACTTACATTGGAGGTTCCGGAAATGATGGAATAAACGCAAATATAACAGGCGTTAAAAATGATTACAATAAAACAACTTATTACGATAGTTTAACCTCAAATTATGGAGATCAATTTAGAGGAGAAATTATGCTAGACGCTGAGAACAATATTCTCATCGCTACTTCAACGAGATCAAAAGATTTCCCTACAAAAACAGCCGTTCAAAACCAAAACAATGGTGAACAAGATGGCGTCATTTTCAAGTTGAAAAATGATTTCTCAGACCTCCTATTTTCAACGTACATAGGAGGATCTAACAACGATGCTCTTTACTCTGTTAAGATTGATTCGTCTTACAACATTGTTTTTTGCGGTGGAACTAGCTCAACAAACCTCGCCACTACTGGAGCTGCCTACCAAAGTGCCTATGGCGGAGGAAAAGCAGATGGATTTATCGGTAAATTATCCGCTAACGGAACAGTTTTAAGCAATATGACATACCTTGGTTTAAATAAATACGATCAAGTATTCATAGTTGAAGTTGATGCAAGCGATAATATCTATGTAATCGGACATTCTTTAGGTGGTTTATTTCCAATAAAAAACGCAACATTCTCAAACCCTGGAAGCAGTCAATTTATAGCAAAATTATCACCAGATCTTTCGACCATTTTAAATTCTACGGTTTATGGAAACGGAACGTCAACTGAAACCAACATCTCCCCTGCCGCTTTTTTAGTAGACAACTGTGGAAATATATATGTTTCAGGATGGGGAGCAAACATCCTTCAAGCAAACGGCTTATATGGAATGCCAGTTTCATCAAATGCATTTCAAAAAACCTCTCCCAATGGATTTGATTTCCATTTAGTTGTTATCAATAATTCCTTTAGCAACCTGTTATATGGCTCATACATCGGTGGAAAAATTTCTGACGAACATGTAGATGGAGGAACATCTCGCTTCGACAAACATGGGGTTATCTATCAATCCGTATGTGGAGGATGTGGAGGAAACAGTGATTTTCCAACATCACCGAAAGCTTACTCTTCAGAAAACAAAAGCAAAAATTGCAATAATCTTCTCTTTAAATTTGATTTTGAACTTATCCCTTCAGCCAAAATAGAACTTGTAAAAGACACAACATGTTTGCCTGCCCGTATCACATTTACAAACCAAAGTTCTAGTTTTGATAAATTTATTTGGAATTTTGGAAATGGAGAAATCGATTCTACTCATTCTGAAATTGTAAAACAGTATTTTAAAACAGGGACTTATACTGTTGATTTAGCAGTCAAAAACAACAGGTGTGATTTTTATGACCACAAGAAAATCTTAATTACAATAGTAGATAGTATTCAACTTAAAATACCTAAAATAATAGAACAGTGTACCCCAAATCCAGTTTCAATTACCGCTTTATCTAACGAATCAGCAAAAACTTTTTTATGGTCTTTTCATCGAAACTTTAGCGATACGCTTAAATTTTCAAAAGATTCTACCTTAACGCTTTTCCCATCTAACGATAAAACAATTTACATTCAAACAAAAAATGGAATCTGTATAAAAGAAGACAGTATACTTATCCATTTTATAAGTCCTACACTATCATTAAAAGGTCCAACACAGCTTTGTTTTAATCAAATAGATACAGTAACTGCTAATTTTAAAAGTTACCTCGAAACATTTACATACAATTGGAATCCAAAAATAAACATCTTAAAAAACATATCAAAAGACACTATTCTTTTTAAAGGTGATAAGTCATGCTATATTTCACTAAATCTTAACGGAAACCTTGGATGCAATCTAAAAGACTCAATTAAAATTACAATTAAAGATACCTTACCCAAATCTAATTTCAGTTTTAAACTAGATACTACCTGTATTCCTTTTTCTATTTTCATTAAAAATAACAGCTCGAACTATAACTCGTTTAAATGGATTTTAAATAAGCAAATCATCGATTCATCATCTCAAAATTTACACTTACATTTCACTAAACCAGGACTTCAAAACATTCAATTAATCGCTCAGAATAATAAGTGTTTCTATTCTGACTCGACCGAATCTAGTATCACATTAATCGATAACGTCACCCTACCCTTAATAACGCCTATAGAGCTTTGCAAAAGCGAACTCACGAAACTGACAACACTTAAAAAAAACACGAATACACTGATTATTTGGTCTTTATCCCCTAATTTTAGTGATACACTTTCCTACTCAAAAGACAGTGTTTTTAATTACCTAATCGATAAAAGTAATACATTGTATCGAAAAAGCATCAATGGTTCATGCTCTGATTTTGATAGTGTTCCAATTAAAATAATCAAAGAATCATTTAAGATTACAGGAAAAAAAATCATTTGTTTCGATGAAAAAGACACTTTAACAGCCCATATCACATCTAAAAATCAAACATTTAAATACGAATGGGGACCTAAGAAAGATACTCAATTAAAAATAAATGATTCAACAGTAATAGTAAGACCTTGGGAAAAACAATATATCACACTAAACGTAATCGGTAATTTAGGGTGTAACTTGACTGATTCTATTTTCGTAACACTAAAAGACAGTTTATTCATAAAACCGATATCCCCTATTGAATTATGTTCTCCTTCACCTTTAAAATTAATCACAGAAACAAACAATTCCGCTTCAAAGTTTATCTGGTCTTTAAATCCATTACTGAAAGATACGCTCTATACATCGTTAGACTCCGTATTTGTATTTACCCCTATCAAAAAAACTACTATTTACAGGTACGCAAGTAATGGATACTGTGCAACACTAGATAGTGTAAATATATCCTTGATTAAGGAATCTTTTCTATTAAAAGGAGATACAAGTATTTGTAAAGATGAAGAAAGCTTAATCAGTGCTTCATTAAATAGCCAATTTCAAACCTTTGAAAAAAAATGGAGTCCTACATCAATTGTATTTAAAGAAATTACTCCTTTAAATGTACTCGTAAAACCATTAACAACTCAATACTTGACCTTTATAGCCATTGGTTCTAAAGGATGTATACTAAAGGATTCGATTAAACTATACGTTAAAGATAGCATTGTCCTCTCTTTATTACCGGAATATGAACTTTGTCACCCAATGCAACTATCCATCAACCCAATAAAAACATCGGGAGCTTCAGAAATTCTATGGTCCTCAAATTCACTTTTTAAAGACACCTTATCAACAACAAATTCGTATTCAAATTATTTTAAAAAAGATGGTTTATTTTATTTAAAACTAAGTAATGGTTTCTGTGAAAAGATGGATAGTACTCAACTGAAAATCATAAAAAACTCCTTAAAAATCAAGGTTGATTCATCCATTTGTTTCAATTCTACAGACACCTTATCAATCTCATTAACCAGTAATAATCAATCATTTAAATACACATTAAGCCCTCTTGAAAGTACTACCCAGCAATTAAGCCAATCAACATTCCTACTAAAACCTACACAGACTAAAACCCATTACCTAACTGCAACTGGGAGTCAGGGATGCATAATTAAGGATAGTGTAAAAATAAAGGTAAACGGAGTGAAACTAAAATCAGTAAAACTTACAATTGCAGATACAATTGTGCTTATAGGCAGTACGATTAAAATCAATGCCTCACCATCTGACTTAAATTACAAGTGGACTGCTACAACTAATTTCAATCAAATTTCGCCCTCTTCAATTGAAAGTAAAATTGATAAGACTAGCACTTATTATGTAGTTGTTGAAAATGAAAATTGTTCAACTAAAGATTCAATATCAATAAGTCCATATGATTGGTTGTGTGAATTTCCATATGTATTTGTTCCTAATGCGTTTTCTCCAAACAACGATAACCAAAACGATGTTCTTTATGTAAAAGGTCGTCCAATTAGCTCAATTCTATTACGGATTTACGATCGTTGGGGTGAATTGGTATTTGAAAGCACTTCCTTAAATGATGGTTGGGATGGAACTTATAAAGAAAAAGCACTACCCCCTGATGTTTATGACTACTACCTCTTAGTTACTTGTATTAATGGTGTAAAAAATAAGATTCAAGGTAATATAACCTTATTAAGATAGTTATATTTATACTCTATTTGAAAAAAAAAAAAACAATTCAGATGAAATGGATAGGAAAGCGAACAAGTTTTATTGATCAAAAAAACAAATGCACCATTGTCATATATCCTGACAATGTATTTTGGGAAAAAGGATTGATGAGTGCATGGTTTTGTATGTGGCTCGTGATTGGAGCAACAATGACTTGGTCATTTAGTTTAAACCTAACTCGTCAAGAAACACTTATAGTCGTTATATTCCTTGCGTTTTGGGCTTACTATGCCACAAAAGTAGGGAGATCACTATTTTGGCTTTTGTGGGGGAAGGAATTAATTAAAATAGATAAATCAGGTTTAACCTTAAAAAAATCCATTAAAGGTTTTGGTAAGTCAAATACTTACTTTCTAGAAAACATTCAAAAATGCGACTATTCTTTTCCAAAAGAAAATTCATTTCAAGCTATTTTTGAAAATTCACCTTGGATTCAAAAAGCTGAGCGCATCGAATTTGCATATATTGGAAAATCAGTTCGTTTTGGTAGAAAATTAAATGAAAAGGACTGTAAGCTTCTCTTATCATTAATCGTGAGAAGAATAGAATATTTTACAAAACAGATTAACCAGTAATTTTATTATCATTTGTAAATTGAAATGCAATTGAGCTAAGTCTTTTTGTATTTTCTCCATCTATCTCTTCTTCCCTGATCTTTTTTAACACTTTTATGTCTTGGAAAACTTGAGCTAAATCTTTAATTTTACCACATGGAATGTCATTTTCTAATGACCAATTTAACACTTCAACACTTGTTTTCAATGAAATTTCTTTTGAAATAATTTCAGCTAGTTCAGTTCGATAGATAACCCTTGATGTGTTAGATGAAAATCGCTGGTCAAGAATAACTATTTCTTTCCCTATGAAAAACATCAGTTTTTCAAACTGCTTATCACTTCCAATTGCAAAGGTAAGAATGCAGTTGTCGATCGTATAAAACAACTCACCATAAGGCGCTATTGATGGGTGTAAAGTACCTAAACGTTCAGGAACAAGTCCAGTCATTAAATATGATGATGCTTGATTCGTCAAACTTGTCACCGCTGCATCATACAATGAAACAGAAACCTCCTCCCCCTTGCCTGACAATAATCTATTGTAAAGTGCAATTAATATGCCCTCCTTTAATTGATGAGCTGCGATCACATCAATCATTGCTACAGGCATTTTTACAGGTCCACTTTCCTGAGTTCCATTCATAGACATAAAGCCAGTCTCAGCTTGTAAAATAAGGTCATATGCAACACGATTAGAATCCATCCCATATCCTGAAATACGTCCATGAATTAATCTAGGGTATAACTCGTGTAGCTCATTAAAAGTGAGGTTAAACTTGATATAGTCCGCTTTCTTAAAATTAGTAAGTAAAATATCCGCAGTTTGAAGAAGTTTGTCTAATTCAATACGATCTATTTTTTGCGATAAATCTAGAGATCTATATGTCTTTCTATAATTTACACTTGAAAAATAAGAAGAAACATTATTCCCTTTTTCAATAGACTGTTTCCAATTTCGAGTTACATCAAAAAAAATGGGATGCTCTATTTTAAGAACATCCGCACCTAATTCTGAAAAAAAAGTTCCTACAGAAGGCCCCGCTAAAACAGTAGATAAATCTAATACCTTTAACGAAGAAATCAATTAATTAACTTTGATTAAGTTAACTTGAGTAATACCATTATTCACAAAATTTAACTTTTGAGCAGCCTTAAGTGATAAATCAATCACCTTGTTAGAGCGCATTGGTAGACGATCGTTTACTTTTACATAAACTATTGAATCATTTCGTGTATTAAGCACTTTTAAAATAGTGCCAAAGGGTAATGTCTTATGGGCTGCAGTTAGGTAATTCTGATTAAAAACTTCTCCTGAAGAAGTAGTTCTACCATGAAATTTATTAGCATAATAAGAAGCAGTGCCCGATTCTAAAAAAGATTCTTTTCTAACAAAAGAGAAACAAAATAAAATAAGAACTAAAAAATAAACAAAAACGAATTTAAACCTCATAATAAAAATAAAAATATGAAAAATAAAAATATGCTATGAAAAGCAAAATGAAATACAAATTTAAAGCTTTTTTAGTGATGCACCTTAATCTTTATTTTCTATTTTATACACAAATAATTACTTTAAATAAAAAGTTATAAACAAAAGTTATGAACAAGCAGTTAATAACTTTCTTATATCCAGTAACAAAAAGTTGAACCATATTTATTTTTCAATAGCTGATTTAACTG
>CAMDGH010000046.1 GCA_945897755.1 Chryseobacterium gleum
CGTTTCTTTCAGTGTGAATATGGGAGATGTTTTTGGATTTCTTGGTCCGAATGGTGCTGGAAAAAGTACAACTATTCGTTGTCTTTTATCCTTGATTACTCCGGATGCTGGATCCATCAAATTGTTTGGGAAGTCATTCAAAACGGATCGGTCAGCAATTTTATCGAATATTGGCAGCATCATTGAAAAACCTGATTTTTATAAATACTTATCTGCACAAAAAAACCTTGAAATCTTTGCACGTGTTTCTGGAGCAAATGTTTCCAAAAAGGAAATTCAAGAAATGCTTGAATTTGTTGGTTTGGGCGATCGTGGAAAACACAAATTGGGTGGTTTCTCTCATGGGATGAAGCAGCGTTTGGGCATTGCGCAGACACTTTTACATAAACCTGATCTGATCATTTTAGACGAGCCAACTACTGGTTTGGATCCTCAAGGGATCGTTGAAATTCGTAATTTGATTTTACGACTCAAAAATGAACAAAACAAAACAATCCTTTTGTCTTCGCATCAATTGTCGGAAATAGAATTGATAGCCAACAGAATGGTGATTATCAACCAAGGTCGTTCTATTGTGGAAGGCAGTGTGAGCGATTTGTTGAATACGCAAGAACTGCTCGTGCGCATCGAAGTAGACAATGCACATGCTACTGCCGAACTCTTGCAAAAGGCATATCCAGAAACGATTTTAAAAATCAATTCCGATAGCGAATTAGAAGTTACGTTCGTCAAAGAGTTGGTTCCTGAACTCGCTCGTTTGTTGGTCAGTAACAACATGAATGTGCACGCCATCGAACCAACACGCAAACTAGAGGATTATTTCATGAAAATCATACAAGCATAATATGTTACTAAAAAATACATACAACGAGTTCATTAAAATACTTTCGAAACCTCGAAGTTATTTAGGAATCGGTGCTTTGACCTTGCTTGTCGGAATCATCATTTTTGCAATGAAAGCAGATGGACGTTCGATCATTTCATTTGTTACTTCTACTTTCGAACAGACTTTGACGTTCAATGGAGATGTTTTGAATGGCAACCTAATCGCCTTCATTATTTTGCAGATGTTGATTGTACACATTCCTTTATTGGTCGCTTTGGTTACAGGCGATCTCATCTCCGGTGAAGCAGCAATGGGAACAATTCGCATGTTGGCGACAAAACCAATTTCGCGCACAAACATTGTTTTATCGAAATTCATTGCTGGTGCCATGTACACCTTGTTTTTGACCTTATGGCTTGGCTTTTTTGCTTTGTTCGTTTCAAGGCAAATTTTTGGAACGGGTGATTTAATTGTACTCAACAGCGATGGCTTGGTAATCTTGCAGGACGAAGATATTTTATGGCGTTTTGGACTTGGGTTCTGTGTTGCGTTCTTAGCACTATTAACCGTTTCAACACTCTCCATTGCATTGTCTGCATTTGCAGAAAACTCAATAGGACCAATTGTCTCCACGATGGCCATCATCATTTTGTTTACCATCATTGGCAGCCTGGATGTTACCGTATTCGATCATATTAAACCCTATCTTTTCACCACACACATGGCATCCTGGCGCAGTTTCTTCGAAGATCCTGTTCCTTTTACTTCGATTATTCAATCGATTGTCATTCTCGTAGTTCACAACATCGTACTCGTAGCAATAGCTATATACAAGTTCAACAAAAAAGACATTACATCATAATGAAAAAGTTCCTTACCCTCTTAATCATCGCAATTCAATTTGGCGTTATAGCGCAAGAAGCGAATGATATTCTAAGCAAAGTTGTGACGAAGCTGAATACAGTGAACGATTACACGGTGACTGCGAGTGTGAAAGCAAACATTCCTATGATTAAAATCTTACCTTCTAAAGCGACTATCTATTTCAAGCAAAAAGATAAGTTCAAAGTAGTTTCGAAGGGGATTGTCATCCTACCCAAACAAGGATTCACGGAAATCAACGGCTTTCTGGCGAATAAGAAATCATACTTGGCGGTTGCGGGAGACACGACCAAAATTGGTGGCGTAATGACAAAATTAATCACCGTGATTCCAAATGGTGAAAGCAATGTAATTATACTTGCAAAATTATGGATAGACCCAAAACGCTCGGTTATCATGAAATCGCAAATCACCACCAAAAGCAACGGTTCAGTCACCACTTCGTATTCGTATGGCGACAACGTGAACTATGGTTTACCGAGTGAACTGGTTTTCGAGATTGACGTGAAAGCCTTCAAACTGCCGAAAAGTGTTGCTGCCGATATCAATAAATCAACAACTGAAAAGAAAACCAAACCGAATAAAAAAGGGGAGATTACAATAACGTTGACGGATTACAAAGTCAATACTGGCTTGAGTGATTCGATTTTCACGAAGAAGAAATAATCATCATCATTAGGACTGTCAGCAAGGGAAATCGAGCATGCGAGAGATGGAAGATGTTTTGTTGATTCTATGTTTTTATTTCATTTTCAAGGTTATAAAGAATAACTACAAAATAGTCCAATCTACTTGTTCTTTTTCATCAATATATCTTCAAAAAAATTAAAGTTTTAATAAATTATAAGTCAGCAGATTTTTATTTTCTGATACTTTTAATTAAAATAATCTTGGTTTCTAACTATTTCAAGGGAAATAGATTAATTATAAAAAAAGTAGTCTTTATAAATTTTGCAACTGTTATTATTCCGTTAATTGTGGGGATTTATTACCTTGTAATTTATAAACAAGTAATCCCACACCAATTGCAGGTAATATAGCATATCTAAATAATCTGTTTCGATTCATGTTAAAAGAAGTTGTAAATGCTAATAATTCAGTTGTTTTAACGTCAAAAACAGAGCATTCAGAAGTGTTTTTTTCAAAAAAATAAACGATTGCATTATTTTCATTATCTGCATTTATTGAATTTTCAATTTCTTTTTGATCAACAAGTTTTACTCTTTTTTTATCAATTGATAAATTAGTTGCAAAATGTTCGATATTAAAGTTTTTATTCGCGGCATTGTTGTAGACTAATATTTCTTTATTTTTAATTTTTTTTTCACCATTATTGTAAAATATAGAGTTTGATGATTTTTTCATAGCTGTTTCCTTTTCAACTAAATAGTTAGAGATCTCTTGATTTAATTTTTTTATATAAAAAGGAATTAGAAAATTAAATTCTTCTAATTGTGCACCATTCTTTTCATCATATGTGTGAGGTAAATTAAGTTCTATAATCTTTTCTTTTTTAATTATTTCATCAGATGAAGAGTTCCCCAATATAAGTGCAAGACTGTAAAAAAGAACTTTTTCATGGTTACTTTTTACATTTTTCTCTATATTTTTTAAAATACAAAATACAGTAAAATCATTATTATTTAAAAATTTTTTTTCTTCACTCACCGATTTGAATTCATAGACATTGTGTTTCCAGTATTTAGAGAAAGATTCTCTCAAAATCGTGTTCAGTTGTTTATTATTAGTATCTACTAGAATGATTAATTTGGTTTTCAACAGTCGTTGTGCATTCATTTTTTTTAACTTTAAGCCAGTGTTTATTGAAGCATTCCGATCTACTGATTGAGTATATCCTATTGTTAAGAAGAAAAGTAGCATTAAGGACGTTAGAAATTTCATTTTTATGTGTTTTTTTAAAGTTATTTTATGTCTTTATTTATAAGGAGGGAAGCCCCAATTGTTTAAATATTGAGCAGATTATATGTTCAAGGTGAGTTCCGATATAAGTTTTTATTTTAAATTATTGCAATAACGAAACAGAATGATTAAAATAAATACTGTATTTTGTAGTATTAAAAATTGACGAAAAGCTAACGTTTGGCTTCTTTTTCAAGCTGTTTTTGAGATCTTGGTTTTTGTTTACTTAGAATAGCAGGAACATCTAAATATTTGTAGTCTGGAACTTTATCAGCACCAGATATTAAGTCTATTAATACACCAGCTCCTAAATGAAAAGGGATTGTTAAAACATCTAAAATTAAAATTCGAACACCTCTTTTTGTTTTAATTGTTATAACGTTGCTTTGATCTCCAAGTTTGAGGATCAATTTATTTGATTTCTCTAATTTTCTATGTATCCCAGGATAATAATTTCTTTCTGTATGACCATTTGATGTGTAAGAACTAATTACAACTTGTTCAACGCTAACTTTTTCTTTGCCTATAAAAACTTCTAAGTCTTTAGGTGAATCTACCAAAAAAATTTTCTTTTTGGTTCCATTATAAAGTAAACCACAGCTTGAAAATAAAGCAATCATAGTGATTAAAAAAAATAATTTCATGATAATTGTTTTTAATATTTAAGCAAATGTAATTATTTTTTATTAAATTAAAAAATTTTGGAGATTAAAGCCAGCGGGGTAGGTTCAAGTGCCAAATGCGACATTACCGGTTATACACTGTAAATAATGTATTCCGGTCATCGTGAATGAAATTACTTATCCGCTTTAATAAACCATACTTCCGCTTAAGCTTCACTAAAATATACTAATGTACCATCATAACTAATCGCTTGAAAGGAATAATTAACAAAAACCTCTTGTTTACCTCGATGAAATGCGCTATTTTTGATACTCATAATTGGTAATATTTAAATTACCGTTATTTCTTTTTAACTAATTCAAATGCACTAATTTAACCCCAAATTATTTCGCTACATATGAAATTTTCAGGTTAATCATAAAAATATTGAGTTTTAAAATTAAATCTATGGAATCACATCATTCTAAGTTCAATGCTATTGTACTTTCTCCATTTATAAATCAACTCACTAATCAACCGGAAAAAACAGCTTTTTGTATCGATGATGTAATTTATAGTTATGAAGATTTGGCCCTTGAGATTACAACAATCCGAAAGGCTTTACAAAACACCCCTAAAACGACTGACCCAATTGGACTTATTGCCAACGATGATTTAACCACCTATGCATCGATATGGGCTATTTGGTTCGAGGGTCATTCCTATGTGCCTCTTCACCCAAAACAACCGAAGGAACGAAATCGAGAAATAGTTAAGCAAGCAAAAATTAGTCTTCTTTTAAACTCTAGTGCTGAAGTATTGACTGATCAAGTAAAGACTATCCATACATCAATTCTGCCAAAATTTTCTGATAAGATTACTCTTAAAGAATTTAAAGATTCAGACTATGCATATATATTATTCACTTCTGGTAGTACAGGTAACCCAAAAGGGGTTCCTATTTCAAGAGAAAATCTTGCTTCTTTTGTAACTTCCTTTTTAAATATTGATTTTAAATTAAATTCCAACGATCGTTTTTTACAATGTTTTGATTTGACATTTGATGTTTCAGTACAATGTTTTCTGATTCCGCTACTTCATGGCGCTTCGGTATTCACTATCCCACATCATGCCATAAAATATAGCTATGTATATGGGCTTTTAGAAGATCACCAATTAACTTTTGCAACAATGGCACCCTCAATGGTAAGATACCTACAACCTTATTTTGAAGAACTTGATCTCCAATCGTTAAAATACAGTCTATTGACCGCGGAAGCTTCTTACACATCACTAATAGATGAATGGTCAAAATGCATTCCGAATGCGAGCATATACAACTTCTACGGCCCTACCGAAGGAACCATCTATTGCACCTATTATAAATACAAAAAAAACCAAGATAACCAAGATATCAATGGCATATTAAACATTGGAGAACCAATGAATGGTTTTACTGCAGTAATTATTGACGAAAACAACAACATCATTTCAACTACACAAAAAGGGGAGTTATGTATTTCTAGTACACAAGTAACCTCAGGATATTTATCAGAGGCTGATAAAAATAAAACAACTTTCATATCACTCATTGTCAATGAAAAAAAACAGCAATTTTACAAAACAGGAGACATCTGTTATTTCGAAAAAAATCTTCTTATGTATTTAGGTAGACTAGACCAACAAGTAAAAATTCAAGGATATCGAGTAGAATTAAGTGAGATTGAATTTCATGCTAGAGAAGCACTTAAAGGTAAAAACACAGTGTCTGTTACATACACACATATTACTCAAACAAAAGAAATTGCATTATTTATTGAGGACGAGAATGTTGATGAAATTGCATTAAAACAATACTTAAAGACGAAGCTTCCTTCTTATATGATTCCATCAAAATACCTACTTCAAAAAACATTTCCATTAAATTCAAACGGAAAAATAGATCGAAAAACTTTAGCACTTGAACTAACTTGATAGAAATGAACTCTATAAAAATTCGAAAAGCCACTTTAAAAGACATTCCTTTTCTTACCAAAACAATTATCGAAGCAGAAAAAAGCGGCACAACTATTTTAAGCTATTCAGCAATTTTCGGATTGAACGAATTCGAAATAGAAATGTTAATTTCCAAAATGTTATCAGAAGAAATTGAAGACTGTGAACTATCAATCTCAAGTTTCTTAATTGCAGAAGAGAATGGCATCACTGCAGCATCACTAAGTGGTTGGCTTGAAAACGCCTCAGGAATTCCATCTGCAGTTTTAAAAGGAAATCTATTAAATTATTTCTTACCCCGTGCAAGTTTCGAGAAAGCAGCAGCATGTGCTAAGTATACAAAAGAATTGCACATTGATTATGTTCCCAACTCGTTTCAAATTGGAGCAGGATATGTTGCGGAATCTTTTCGAGGAAGACAATTACTTGGATTACTCACAGAAGAATTAATAAACAGATTAACAACTCAATATCCTTCGGCCAACGAAATCTATGCGCAAATATTCGATTGTAATATCCCTTCTTTAAAAACCTATCAAAGAGCTGGATTTGAAATTATCAACACCAAAATATCTAAAGAAAAAAAAATAACAGATTATCTGCCTTCTTCAAAAAAAATACTATTAAAAAAGAACTTGGGAAGTTTTTACGAAAAAAAATGATTAATTTAAAAAAATAAAACAAACTACAATGAATAGAAGTGATATTACCGAAAAGATTACACCTGTATTTAGAAAAGTACTGAATGAAGCTTCGATTGAGATTTCAGACCAACTTTCTGCCAACGATGTTGACAATTGGGATTCTTTATCACATATGTTATTAATCTCGGAGATTGAAACTGTTTTTAACATCAAATTCAAACTTAAGGAACTAAATAAAATGAAAAATGTAGGTGATTTGATTTCAATTATTAGCGAAAAATTGGAGTGTTAATTAATAGCTTTATGATTATCTACAAGTGATTTAATTATCGGTAAGTTTCTAATTATATTATTGAAAACCGAAATCATTATAAACATCTTAATTCAGATTAATATTGTGCATAAATAAAAGGTACAATGTTTTGGTTTTGTAACTCAATCATAATTTGAACTAGTAATAACATGATACCTATTTTCACGGAAACATGTGATTTTATAAACATCAATTGAAATTTATTTTTCAATTTCGTTGGTGAAAAAACGAGTATTATAGCAATTAAAAACATACTTGTAAACGCAAGTTGGACCTCGAAAAATAAGCGTGCGTTTTGAAACCCTGTATCTGTCCAAAGTTTGCTTATAAACCCCCAAGCCGTCTCAACACTTTCAACTTTCATCGCCATCATTGAAACAACAAGAAAAGAAAACGTAAGTATCCATAAAATGGGTGACATAACGAATGTTAGAAAACCCTTCGCTTTAAAAGAAAAGAAATTACGTGTCGCTAACTCCCATGATAGCACTATTCCGTGAATAATCCCAAAAAGAATGAAGACCCAGGTTGTTCCATGCCATATTCCACAAATAAAAAAAGTAATAAACATCGCTAAAATTGCGCCGAAAACTTTCATTTTTCGAAAGTAGAAATTCAAAGGAGAAAAAATATAGTCTTTCAACCAATCTGATAAAGAAATGTGCCATCTTCTCCAGAACTCAGAAACGCTTTTTGCTTTAAATGGCTCATTAAAATTAGCCCCAATTTCAAAACCTATTATTTTTGAAATCCCTGTCGCAATGTCGGTATACCCAGAAAAATCTAAATATAATTGAATCGTAAAACAAACAATACCTACTAAATTCTCTATACCGCTATACCCTTTGGGAGCTGCAAAAATCATTGCCACATAAACACTTAAATAATCTGCAAAAATTGCTTTCTTAACAATCCCTTTAATAATATAGTAAATTCCAGAATTAATTTTCTCTCGAGAAACACCTTCCTTTTGATTTATCTGAGGAATAAACTGCTCCGCACGTGTAATTGGCCCTGAAATCATCAAAGGAAAAAATGTCATGTACACCAAGTAATCACTAATCTTTTGAACACATTCAACCTTTTCATTGTAAACATCGACCACATAGCTTATCGTTCTAAAAACATAAAAAGAAATCCCTACTGGAATGATGATTTTAAGCAACGTAAATGATGTTCCTGAAAATTGATTGATGATTTCAAGAAAAAAATTAGCGTATTTAAAATAAATTAATAAGCCTAAACTGGTAATTATTGAAAGTGAGAGCAAAAGACGTTTTTTTCCTTCTGAACTTATTTGTTGAATTTTTTTAGCAATAAAATAATCTACTATTACTGGAATCAAAATAATGAAGGATAACATCCCAGTTAATTTGAAATAAAAGAATAAATTAAAAAAAATCAATATCCATTTCCTTAACTCAATCCATTTATATACAACACTATATAGTATTAAAAAAAACGTTAATGCAAATAAAAAATATCCGCTAATTAAGGAAATGGGGTTCAACTTATCGAATCCAAAAATATTATATATCATTGTTTGAATTTCTAACATATTATAAAACTGGTGGTTTAGGTGACAGCATATAAACTGTAGGTCTTTTTTGAGCCTTCTTTTTAGGAATTTTCAACATGATTGGATTACTGCTTTTATTCATAATAAACGAAGCGATTGTATCCATCCATTTTGAAGCAGACTCTTTTGTTGGGTGGACCCCGTCAGACTCCCTTTCAAAGGACAAGTCTTTTGACAAGAAAAAAGCTCTCTCTTTTACCGAATTCTCAACTAATTCATTGATTCCTGAATCTTCTCTCCAATTTGGAGGCCCTACCCATATGTATTTATATCCTTCAACTTGCTGTAAAATTTTTTCAACGTAAGGTTTACGTTCTAAAATCGCATTGTATGCAATAATATCTCCGCTACCTATTGCAAGTATGATGTATGTCGGTTTAAAGAGTTCAATAAAATGAGGAATTGTATCACAACTTCCATACCACTTAGAATTTGATGAATACCAAACAATTTGTCCTAATGTATGATTATTCTCTTCGCAATAATCGTTCAGCCTTGGCCCTAAACCTTCTAGCATAGAATCACCAATAATTAGAATACGTTGTGAACTTGTATCAGGGGTTATTGTTGGTGGAAGATTAATCTTTTTTTTAGTTTGAGGTTTTTTCTTAAGAGGTTTTTTTTCCGGGGTTGCTATTGTACTAAAATACTCTTTCAATGTATTTTTCTTCAACGCATAACCAGCAATTTTAATATCCAATAGATTAAAAGAAACAACTAAAAGATAAATAATCAGCACTCCTAAAATAGTTAGAATTGGAAAAAAATTTTTATTCATAGATACCTAATTTCTTTAATTATTTAATCTTAAATTCTTGAAATACGTTATTGGTATTTATGACTTCACAACTATTTACTTTATATAAAAATAAAGTCATTAAACCTTACAACGGTTAATTCAACCCACAATACGTATACCAGAAAAGAAAATTATACTTAAATGCATGGCAATTCAAAATTTATCTTTTCAGCATTAACTTTTGACCAATATTTAAATTATCAGAAGTTAACTGATTGATCGATTTAATTTCTTGAACAGTAGTTTTAAACCTTGAAGCTAAACTAGTCAGCGTGTCTCCAGCTTTTACAATAATAAACTCTTCCGTTTTTTTCGCGTTACTTTTAGCATTAGACGGGGTGATTGATTTTGGTTGATCACTTGTCTTCTTATAATTCTCCATTTTATCAGTAACTTCGATTACTTTACAATTGTTCGCGATGGTATTATCAATCACCCAATTTCTGGCTTTCAAAGTATCTTGATCTATAGAAAAAACAACACAGCTATCCTTAGTGTCCTTTAAATAATTCAAATAACCATTCATAATACCATTAAAGAGCAACTCTCCTTTAAACCTATAACCAGTTCCACTCAAATGGCATTGATCTTTGTTGGACAATCCATCTTTTGACCAATTTAACATTGAATGATGACCACCAGTTATATTAAAATAATCGTACAAAGCCACTTTTTGTTGTTTAGCAACTAACCGTGTTAGCATACTATATTCTTTGCAATTCACAACATTTTTTAATTTGTAATAAATATCTTGAGAGTTCGGGATCAAAAAAGAAGCATTTGGACAATTTGATCTAACAAATGAAATCATCTGATTCAAACACCCCATTACAAATGGATAATCGAAAGGTCCCTTATAGAAATTATTGACGCCCAAGTCGAAAATCACTAAATCCGGCTGAAGTGCTATCAACTGTTCTTTCATTTTATTTTGATAAAATATACTTTGATAGGCAGCACCAGCTATTCCTACACTTATATATTCCACTCCCTTGTCTTCCAGATTTTCAATCTCAACTCCATAGCACTCAAAATAAGTTTGTTGTCTATTTGATTTTACTACATTAAAAATTAAAGTATCAGAAGCAGAGGAAAGATCAAATTCAACATATGGCAAGCCGTCAACTTTACTACACGTTAAAATTTGTTGATTCTTTGACGAATTCGTTGAAAATTTAACATCAAAACTTTCAATTGATTTATGACAGTAGAGTTTGATTTTTTTGAAATCAGGATGTATCGAGCCCTGTTTTCCTTTAAATACTATCTTAAACCCTGCTGTTGAATCATTCGTATAAACCGTTATCCCACTTAAACCTAAGTTTAATTTTGGCTTATATTCTATATTTTTAGAAGACTGCCACTTTCCAGTTCCAAAAGCTGTATAATCATATGCAGATGCCGTATTTGCTAATTGATATGGGAAAATTAAGCCCCGACCACCGTACCCAAACAATTGTTGTAATTTATTCCTCGTTACCCCAGTACCGATATCTGGTTGAATATGCGAATCACCAATATGAAGAATTTTTACTTTTTTAGTAGAAGCATTTTTTAACTTCTCAAAAAATGGATATATCGCATCTTTTTGAAACCATTCCAAAGTATTCTTGTCGAACTGAATGTAGGAATTATTTACACCATACCCCAATGCTTTTTTTAGTATCGTAGTGTCAATGGTAGATTGTGCAACTGAATATGTAAACAAATTAAAAACAAGTGCAATTCCTAGTAATCTAATTTTCTTCATGCTATAAATGATAAGTCACTACAAAAATAAGAGTATTTATCATTATTAACGCGTAAATAGTTAATTTCATCAAGATGTATTATTTTTGGAAATGGTTGTCACTCGTCTATTGGAAGTCGGTTCACAAGCTATTACAAACCCAAAAAAGACACCAGCACGGATTAAGGATTGCGGAAGCGAAGCCACAAAAAGTGTGACAGAAATGAGTAGAAGAGGGAGAACACAATAAAATCAAGTGAAGAAATGCTGAAAGGCAATTTAATTCTTAGTTAGATATGCTGGTCTCACTTTTTGTGGATTCATCCAGTCAGCGGTGATTTCTTCGTATAAATCAAGATCATCTCCTTTCATTTTCAGTAGGCAATTTTTCCATACATCATCCCGTATTAATATGTAGTTAGGGGTTAATTCTTCTACGTAAATAGAGTTTTCATCACCTGAATAATATCTTGCCGTTTTTGCTTTAAGTCCATGTACAATTCTCCATAGTCTGTTCTTCTTAATTTCGTATTCAGGCACCCAAGGTATCGCATCAATACCAGTGCTGTATGTAATATACTCTGCCAAACATTTGTGAGCTATAATTAATTCAAAGTTAATTCTGCTTTTTTTTTGGTCAATAATCTTTGAAATAAATTGATATTTTTGATATGAAGGATCTTGGAATTCTGGATTATATGATTTGTAAGAAACAAAAGAAGCTGCAATAAAAAGAAGAGACAAACTCATGGAGACTGCTTTTTTTATGTAACTCGTAAAATAAATTAAAAGCAAAGGGGCAAGAATTGAAAACAACATAAAAAATCGATACGCAAATCCATTAATCGACCATGTTAAAAAGGGGAAATAAAGCAGGAGTAAACAACTCAAATATAGAACAGCATTTATATCATTCCCCTTTTTCAATACAAAGTGATAAACTAATGCTGATAAAAATAATAGGGCTGACAAAATTATCTCAATAGTCCACCATGAATTTAAAATATCACTAAACGAATTTAAAAAAGAATAGGTTGGAATTGAGGGGATATTAGAAAAAATATTCTCATCACGTGCCCAATCGTTAGTATTAAAAACACTGACAGCTAACAGACCTACAATAATGATCACAATTATTCCATACACAAAATATTTATAGTATTTAATCATTTTCATCCTTAAAAGAACCCAAATCAATAAACAAACAAGCGACAAACCCGCAGTAAGTTTATGTACCAAAAGAATAGCTCCGAATGAAATCATTGCGTACATTTTTTTCTCTTGAATAAGAAAATAAAAAAATATTAGAAAAAGCAATGCCCCCAATAAATTATGAGTGAATTGCGCTCCGTAATAAGTAAGTTGAGGACTAAAAACAAAATATACTCCTACAATAATTGATGCAACGATATTTCGTTGGCTTAGTTTCAATGCTAATAAAAACATCATCACTGCAAACGAAGAAACAATTAAACATGCTGCAATTTTAGTAGTCAATATATAATCATGTGCAAAAAATTGAATCCCAATTAATAATGGATAAAAAAGTGAAATGCGTGACGAGTGCATATAACCTTTCTCGATATAAGATTTTATTTGGATGATATAAAAATAATTATCCCAACCCGTTGCATAATTCGTTTGTGCGTATGCTAAATATCTCAGAACGAAGGAAAGTGAAAAAATAGAGATAATTAGTGCCGGCAGAAATAACTTTTTTTCTGCTATTGACATTTAACAGGGAAATTGGAAATGGGATATTTTTTTGCAAATTTAAAATCATAATGCCACCATTCAGTTGCTAAACTTTTGAAGCGATTATTCTCCATTACGGATTTCAGTAATTTTCTATTTTCCAGAATTTTTTCGGAAAAATTAATGCAGGAATGATGAGCCTCTATTCCAAAATGGTCGAATGCTGTACCCATGTCAAGTTCATTTCCATTCATATCTACCAATGTAATATCAATTGCTCCTCCTTTATTGTGCATTGATCCTCCTTTATTTGGATTAGCAACATATTTGGAATTAGGATATATTGACCACATCTTTTTTTGCACATCAAAAGGCCGGTAGCAATCAAAAAAAATAATCTTATATCCCTTTTTCATAAAATCGGCATTCGCTATAATAAGTGCTAAAGCAACTTCGTATCTTATATAGCATTCTGCACAATCATATATTTTCTGCTTGATGAAATTATTTTCGGTAGCATATTTTAAATCAAAAACAAAATCATTCGATAGGTTTTTGATAGCTACAAAAGAAGTATCTGATAATTTTAGCTGAGCGTAGCTTAAATTATAAAATAACGAGAAATAACAAATAAACATTAACCGCCTGCCCATATTTAATCTTTTAAAAATTAGGGACATCAATGTCTTCAATAACCTTTTTCCCTTTTATTTTGTTCTTCGTAAATATTAAATTATCCTGAAAAACTCTCGATACTTGTTCTTCCGTTTTTCTTTTATAAAGTACATCTTCATTATTCGTATAAAAATATTTCCCGAAAACCCGGATTTCAACTTTGTCTACTTCTTGCTTCAAAACTTCCCAATTCCCTTCATAAACTGTAGGGGAGCCATCGGGTCCACTCAAAACAGCATCATAAATAACAAATGATTGATTGGAGCGTAACACAAATGAAAGGTCTCGAACGCCATCGCCCCCCGCACTCTCTTCGTGAATTCTAATATTTCTGTCCAAATATTTTTCCATCAATGTATTCTTAAAATTATCTATTGTCTGTGAAATGACATTTTCTTTATTTGTGTTTACAATGATAAATGGCTCAATTCCATTGTAGAACAACAAATCACTCAAAACTAAATCCTGATATTTATTTCCGGGGAAAACAGCTTTTATTTTCATGGCAAAATCCTTTCCTTTTATTTTTTCTTTTAGCTCAATTTTTTGTGCTATTTTCTGATTTTTCACATCATATATTACTCCTGTACTATTGTCAATCCCAAATGATAATTTTTGTATGCGGGCATTGTCATTATAATGTTTATCGGAACGTTGGTAGCCATTCCATAGTTTAATTGCAGTCATGTCAACAGGGCTATTAAAATTAAATTTAAGCCATTCGTTTACTCCAATTCCCGGACTACCTTCAGCCCAAGCGTTCCCTCTTTGATTATCAAATAAATTTTCGGGCGCATAAGAAGCTTTTGGTTCTAATATAGAACTTGAAGTTATATTCCCCTGAATTCTCTTCGGAGCCAATACGTTATATCTTACCCCATCTTTATCATACAAGCGAATTTCTGAGAGACCAACGGAATAGTTTTTATCAAATACCGTCAATGTTGAGTTTATTGTATCTGTGTAATCAGCATTTTTTTTGATTGTTTTTTTACTCGTTTGCTTCGCAGGTTCTAAATCAGCGAACTTAATGTACAATGATTTGAAGGCTGAGGGAGATTTTCCATTAAAAGAAAACGTAGCTATTGAATCCTTAAATTCAAACGAGCCCGACTTTGATCCGTTTACAAATAATTCCACCGATCCTTTGCTAACACACTCTTTTTCCTTAAGTAAAATCAACTCTAATTTTCCAAGTTTAATTGGGTTATCAAAATAGATCATTATCCCTTCGTCTGGTCCTGCCCCACGCATAGTTTTCCATTTGGTATTAACATTGCTATCAAACAAATTGTAAACACTATATGTATTAAACGGAAGCGAAGTTGATGTTGCATAACAACCTTCCAAATAAACCATATTGGCATTATTAACTTGCTGATACCTCCAATTGATTAAAAATAAACTCAAAAAAATCAGGGTAATTGCAAACAATATTTTTTTCATATATTCAAATGTTTAATTATTACAAATAAACAAATAATTTTCTAGATTTCGGCTTTTTACAAAAATATAGATAAACCGATTTACAAAGGGAAATTCAAAGATGGGTAGGTAAAAAACGCTACTTTATTATTCGTTATTACAACTGGTTTTTAATGCTAAACGTTTTTCACAACAAGACATACTTTTACTGAGCTTGAGCATGTAAGCTTTTTTAATGAAAAGCTTTTTTTATAGTCATGAGTTTTTGAATAAATCCTACTACACGAAGTATTTAGAGAGTATATAGTAACCTCTTCTTTTTGTAACCTATATCGAATCACGGTTTTTTTTGCTAATTTCTTTCAATTAATAGCAAGTTCATTGACGTATGATTTTTTCAGATTAAGTTGGCAGGCTTATGGCGCTAGAAATGGACTATACATCATTATTGCATTATTTTCTGTTACAAGTTCTTCTGTTACATTATTGTCAACAAGTGTAGTAATTTTTTTCCAAATTTTGTTGTGTCTTGTGTAACCGCCCCACCATTGATGCTTAAACAAATGGTCTGTTTCGTAAATATTATATTTTATTTTTAGGTCTGTATCGCAAGTGATTTTTCCGTTCAAATATTCGTTGTCGAGCCACAAATTAATTTGAAAATATTTGTCTGTATTATTTTCTAATTGTAGGTCGATGTAGTTGTAAGATAAGGTCGCACCACAAGCAAAAGGAATTGTCCTATTGATGTCTGGAAACACGTCATATCCGTGTCGCCAGCGCTCCTTAATTGTCAAAGGTGTATGAAGTGCCATCCAATAAAGTAAGTTCCCTAATTGGCAAAGTCCACCGCCTGTGTCTTTTGAGATTTTACCATTATGTAATGTCATACCGTCAAGGTAGCCTTTTAATTTTGTTGGTCTTCCTACCAGTCGCCAAATTGAAAATGTCTGCCCTGGCTTAATTACAACATTATGCAAATGGCTAATGGCTATTCTAAGATTTTTCACTTTATTATGCTGTAAATACATTTCAACATCTTTCAAAGGTCGCAACAAAAAGGACTTGTGTTTTATTAAAGAGTTCTCGTATTTGATTTTATCGTCAACTTTTGCAAAATTGTTGTCACCGAACAGCCAATTAATTTGTCTCTTAACAATAAAGAATTCTTTGCCTAAAAATTTTCTTAGGTCACTTCTCTTTTGGGGTTTGTCGACTTGCTGTTGGTCTGTCATAAAATTAAGGGTATGAAGTTAGTAGAATTTTTTAATAATTACTCAAATGAAGCTGAATGTAAAGCAAAATTTAAGTAATTACGGGAGAACCAAGGTGTTATCTGTAAAAAATGCAACTCATAAGATGCGTATTGGTGGCTCAAAAGCAAAGAATTATATGAATGTTAAAATTGTGGATTTAGAATGAGCCTTAAGTCAGGAACAGTAATGGAAAATTCAAAACTTACCTATCAATATTAGTTTATAGCTATGCATTTAATGACTGCAACTAAGAAAACTATTTTAGCATTAGAAATGCAAAAGCAACTAGCTCATAAATACTATGAATGTATTTGGGGAATGATGCATAAAATCAGACTAGTCATGGGAAAACGAGATGATTTATACCAACTAAATGATGAGTCGGAAATCGACGAAGCATATTATTCAACGAAATATATTTTTGAAGAAAATGAGTTTACTGGACAAAAGGAAAATCTAAAAAGAGGTAAGGGCTCCCAGAAAAAGACAAGTGTTTTAGTGATGGCAAGTCAAAAAAAAAGTTCAACGTAAAAAAATGAAACTAAATCAAGATGCCAGTTATTGAATGCCTAAATATCTAAAAATGAAAGTAGTTGAGAACGGGACTAATGAAGAAATAAAATCTACAACAGAAAAATCAGTAGATGAATCAAGTTCAATTAAAGCGGATAAAGCAAAGGCAAATCCTAAGTCATTCAGAACCTATGAAAAAGTGAATTATATGACATGTCAAAGCATGAGTCTGGAAAAATATTACCTTGGAGTAGCAAAGCAATAACGAACTCTAAAAATTTAATAAAAGCTATACACCATGCAGTTGAAGCTCCTTATTTACAAAATTATTTAAATGAGTTTCGCTTCAAATACAATAGGAGATATTTCGGAGAAAAAGTATTTGACAGGCTAGACGTTGCTTCGGTTTCATTCGTATGGTATTAATTACTGGTAAAGTCTACGATAAGCATTATAAATTAAAAGCAAAGGAGCAAGAATTGAAAATAACATAAAAAATCGATACGCAAACCCATTAATGTGTCAATAGTTTTGCAACGGTCTTATAACTTATTTCATAGAAACAGAAAGGGAAATTTTAATATTTATCTTATGTTTTAAAGTTTTTAGCCCATTAAAACTAAAAGTTGCATTTGATACTTGAACTTAAGTATCATTTTTTTTATTAAATTTGATAAATTTATTTTATGGCTACAGTATTTGAAACTAGACTTATTGGAAACTTAGGAAAAGACGCTATTCTTAAAGAAATGGATAGGGGTGTAATTGCGATTAATTTTCCAGTGGCACACAATAAAAATTGGAAAGATAAAAAAACAGGTGAGTCAAAAACGAAGACAACTTGGATTAATTGTACGATTTGGAAGAAAGAAAATGCAAATACGAAAATTTTAGAATTCCTTAAAAAAGGAACAATGGTTGATTTGGTAGGGGTTGTTATTTCTAAGGCTTTTCTTTCTGATTCTGGTGAATTAAGGTCTGAAATTAGATTAAATGTGACTACAACAAATATCCTTCGTCCTTCAAGAATTGATTCGAATGTGAGTTCGTTTGCGCTTGATGAATCTATTGATGATTCATCAGAGTTTACGGAAACGATATTGGAAGATTATTCCATTGATGAAGACGATTTTTAATTTTTTTTAGTACATTAATGATGTAGTTTAAAAAATAACTTTATATTTGCATCCGATTCATTTATGAATTTAAAATTCCTCCTTAGCTCAGCCGGTTAGAGCATCTGACTGTTAATCAGAGGGTCCTTGGTTCGAGTCCAAGAGGAGGAGCAAAAAGACTTACAGAAATGTAGGTCTTTTTTGGTTTTATAACGTACTGATTATCTTTAAGATGCTCTAAACAGCTGAGCTAATAGATAATTTGCGATAACCCTAATTGATACTTCAATTAATTTTTATTATTTAGTAGAGTGGTGTTTTAGAGTGGTGTTTTTGAATAAGAGAGTTATCCCTATCTTTAAATTTTTTTTTTTAAAGATTTAATTAAACAAAAATATAGTTCCGAAACTATACACTTGAATTCACTTATCACTTTATAAACAAGTAGCTACATAAAATTATGACACCACTAATATACTTACTAATCATCATTGGACTCACTATTTACGTAAATATGAGAGCGGGCTGGAAAGAAGCTGGTCGAGAAGCTGGGAATCGAGAAAGGTATAATATTCATCATACATTTAAGATACCAGAGAAACAGTATCCTCTTCCTTCTGAAGATGACCCGTTCAAGGTTCTCAAAGACTATAGCCCAGTAAGGACTTCGAGGGAGGAGAAATCTAAATATTCTTCAGAATTTACAAAGTTCGTCGTCACTCGTTTAGGTCCAACACAAAGTTATTGGAAAGAATATGGAGGATTAATCGAATCTAAAGAACGGGTTAATGATGACTACAATACTATAATTGTTTGTTTCTACAAAACCTTGTTAGATTGGTTATATATCAAAATAGATTTCAATTCTGAAAGTAAGATATCCAGACAAGAAAAAGCAGAGTTTTTAGTAAACAACCAACATCTCTTCAAGGTTTCTGTTAATTTATTACAAGCATACCTTGAATGCGTTGCCGTAAAACAGTCACAAGATAGTTCTTATGAAGAACGCCTACAAGCCAATGATAGTTATCGCCAAAATTATTCTGAAGAAGAACGGACGCAAGTCGTTGATTGTTTATTCTTTTTAGATACAACAATTTATGCAAGTATAAATATACTTAAGTCAGTGAACAAGTTCATATCTGAATTTCACCCTTCACTTGCAACAAAAAGTCTAAAAGTCAAGTGTGGAAATTTTCCACCTGTATCACCTTCTTACCTTCATTATGAGATAATTCAAATAATTGGAGATGACATTGAGTCAAAATGGGATGCAGAAAAGTTTATTGACCATTATGATTATTTATATAAAGATTTTATCCCAAAAGAATACATCGGACATTACTACAAAGAAATGACTACATTAGGAGTCTTATATTTTAAGACGTTATACAATAGAAACAATCTATATGAAAACCCATGGCCGATTATTGCAAATTTCCATGAGGCTTTGATTAGAATTGGTAATGAACATAAAGCTGAAAAGTATGCTGAAAAGTATGCAAAAGAGTTCCCCGAATTGACGGATACTAAAACGATTAGCAATTTATCCTCGGATGAATTTAACAAAGTCAATCAATCTATTTGGATGCACGAAAGTTTCATTCGAAATTTTGAGTTAGAATTGATGAAAAACTCTCCCAAAGTTCCACGCGAGTTAAGAGAAAAACCTTGGACAAAAGGAAAACTTGATAGAATTAAAGCAATTAACAAAATAGAACTAGATGCCTATAATAAACTACAAGAACAAAGACGCGCGCAAGAAAGGCAAGAAAGGGAGAGAGAAGCTGTAAGAAAGAAACAACGCGAAAAAGAACTTAAGTTGGAACGTCACTATATAGGCGAAGGTCACTATCGCAATGGACTTGGGGAAGATTATATGTCCATTTGGACATATAAAAGAAAAAATAGAATTTTAGGGGGGGATAATTATAAAGAGGCTCTACAAATATATTGTGACGATAAATTCAATGGACCTTTTAATCAAAGTAACGATTTCACTAGTGGGTGGATGTACAACACCAAACACCTCGATGAATTTT
>CAMDGH010000047.1 GCA_945897755.1 Chryseobacterium gleum
ATAATTTTTCTTTTAAAGACTTTAAAAATCAGTTAAACGAGAATAAAAACCTCAAAATAACAACCTACTCCATTGGTGCTATTTTATTAGCAACCCTATTGTTTTTTTCCTACAGACAATTCATTTGGGGTCCTAGTAATGAGAAATCACTTGATTCATATTGGCATGGCTTAAACTATGCTTCTAAAGACTCTGTTGACTTAGCAATTACAGAATTAGAACCAGCAGTTAAAAAATTTGATGGCAAAGATGGCGGTGAAATAGCTCAATTTTTACTAGCTCGTCAATACATGACAAAAGGAGATTTCACAAAAGCACTCAAAGAACTTGAAGGTGTTTCACTTGATGACACATACCTTTCAGTTTATACGATTGGTTTAAAAGGAGATTGTAACTCAGAATTAAAAAAGTATGATCAAGCACTTGAGCTTTACATTGAAGCTGCTGAGTTGAATGAAAATGAGAAAACTTCACCCGAATACTTATTTAAAGCTGGAATAGTTGCTGAGAAAATAAAAAACAAAGAAAAAGCAAACGAATTATACACCCGAATAAAAAGTAACTTTTTGACTTTTTCAAATAATAAAGCAATTGACAAATACATTGCCCGTACTTCAACTCAACAATAATATTTGTGGCTACAGCATTGAAAAACTTATCGCATTACGATAAAAACAAAATTCCAACGGGTGCCGATTTTAAAATCGGCATTGTTGTTTCAGAATGGAACGATGAAATAACAAACAACCTTTTTTTAGGTGCAAAAAAAACATTGTTAGAAAATGATGTTCCAGAAGAAAATATATTAATCCGCTATGTTCCTGGCGCATTTGAGCTACCTCTGGGAGTTCAATTATTGTTAGAAAACACTGACGTTGATGGCGTAATTGCGATTGGTGTAGTTATTCAAGGCGAAACAAAACATTTCGATTACGTGTGTAGTGGAACTACAGAAGGGTTAATGCGAGTAATGTTAGAATACAATTCTCCTGTTTCTTTTTGTGTTCTAACTGACAATCTAATTCAACAATCAATAGATCGCTCTGGCGGTGTGCATGGAAATAAAGGGGTAGAATGCGCCATTGCTTGTCTAAAAATGATTGATTTTAAAAAATCCATTGAAACCAAATAAATGACTTTAATAAAATCTATATCAGGCATTAGAGGGACTATTGGAGGAAAAGTAGATCAAGGTCTTACCCCAATTGATGCTGTAAAATTTGCTGCAGCTTACGGCACGTGGTTGAAACATGAATATCCTCAAAAGCAATTAAAAGTTGTTATAGGAAGAGATGCTCGAATTTCAGGGAAAATGATTTCTGAATTAGTTATAAACACGCTTCTAGGATTAGGGATTAACGTTATCAACTTAGACTTATCAACTACTCCAACGGTTGAAATAGCAGTTCCTCTAGAAAATGCAGATGGTGGAATCATATTAACTGCCAGTCACAATCCAAAACAATGGAATGCACTAAAATTACTAAATCACAAAGGAGAATTCATTTCAGGAATCGATGGTGAAAAAATAATAGAAATTGCTGCAAATGAATCATATGTTTTTGCTGAAGTTGATGACCTAGGAAAAGTAACTCAGGATGACACCTACCTTCAGAAACACATAGATGCAATTCTGAACCTTCCATTAATAGACGTAAAAGCAATAAAAGAAGCAAACTTCAATATCGTTTTAGATGCTGTTAATTCAACTGGAGGGATATTCGTACCCGCATTATTAACTGCGCTTGGTGTAACACAGCTCACCGAAATGTATTGTACTCCTAATGGTGAATTTCCTCACAATCCAGAGCCATTACCAGCACATTTAACTGACCTCTCAGAAAAAATCATAGAAATCAAAGCAGATTTAGGGATTACTGTTGATCCAGATGTAGACCGACTTGCCTTTGTTTGTGAGGATGGTTCGATGTTTGGAGAAGAATACACGCTTGTTGCTGTTGCTGATTATGTATTATCAAAAACGCCTGGCGCAACCGTTTCAAACCTCTCATCTACAAAAGCACTTAGGGACCTTACTGAATCAGTAAACCAACAATATACTGCAGCTGCAGTTGGAGAAGTAAATGTAGTTGCAACGATGAAAGAAAAAAATGCAGTGATCGGCGGCGAAGGAAACGGAGGTATTATCTATCCTGAATTTCATTATGGCAGAGACGCATTAGTAGGAATTGCATTATTCCTAACCCACTTGGCTCAAAAAAAAATACGTATTTCTTCATTAAGAGATTCATACCCATCTTACTTTATATCGAAAAATAAAATTGAACTAACTCCAGAAATAGATGTTGATTTAATTTTGGAGAAAATGGCTCAAAAATATAAAGACGAAGAAGTAAATACCGTTGATGGACTTAAAATTTTAATTAAAAATGAATGGGTTCACTTACGGAAAAGTAATACCGAGCCAATCATTCGTGTCTATTCAGAAAGTAAAGATGAAGCAAGCGCTATTAAATTTGCTCAACGGATAATGACAGAAATCAGAGAACTTTGTTAAACTTAAATTGTTAAATATTTAAAATAAAAGAATTATGGCTATAATGATAACAGATGAATGTATCAATTGTGGAGCTTGTGAACCAGAATGCCCAAACAATGCAATTTATGAAGGAGGCGCTGAATGGAAATATACGGATGGAACAAGCTTAATGGGTATGATTACGACATTAAATGGAGATGAAATTGATGCACAGACCAATTTTGAACCGGTAAATATGGACGTATATTATATTGTTTCTGATAAATGTACTGAATGTGTTGGTTTTCATGATGAACCACAATGTGCTGCAGTTTGTCCTGTTGACTGCTGTGTAGATGATCCAGACCATGAAGAAACTGAAACTGAATTGCGTGCAAAAAAAGATTTCATGCATTTATAATAAGAAAGAAAAAGAATCGTTTTAATTTACATCAAACAAGTTAACCAAAAGTCACCCTTTTTCAATGAAAGTATTCACACTTGTTTTTACAATTTCTCTTTGTAACTTTTTCTATGGTCAAAAATTAAGCATAGAAAAAAGAGAAGATAGTTTACTTATTTTACTGAAATCAGTCCGAAAAACAACTAACGATAAAGAAATGATTGAAAAAAACACAATCATGAAAACGTTTTTACAAGAAACAATTCAACTGGCTGAATCATTTAACTACCCCTTTTCAAAAATAAAAAGCATTGGCATCATAGATAGTAAAGACAAAAGTGTGAGAGTGTATAATTGGAATATTCTTTTATCAGACAAAACAAACCGCTATTTCTGTTATATCGTAAGACCAGGCAAACGAAAAACCAAATTAATTGAATTAATTGACAAATCAATATCATTAAAATCAAAACCCAATGATGTATTTAATGAGAACAATTGGTACGGAGCGCTTTACTACAGTGTAATCCCTGTAAAATCCGTAAAAAAAAACACATATACCTTACTCGGATGGAAAGCAAATGGTACAATTAGTAATCAAAAAATAATAGAAGCCATTTCTATTCAAGGAAATCACATCAAACTAGGTCTACCAATATTCAATACAAAAACAGACGTGTTAAAAAGATACATCATTGAATATGCAAAAAATGTAACAGTGAGTTTGAAACACGATCCTGAATTTGAAAGAATCATCTTTGACCATGTTTCACCTGAAACATCTTCCATGAAAGGATTTCCTGAATACTACATTCCAGACATGTCATGGGATGCATTTACTTTACATAATGATCATTGGGTAATTACAGAAGATGTAATTACTAAAAATATACCCGAGGAAGAAAATCAAAAAATAACAACTACGGTATTAGATCCTAAAACAGGTATAGAACAAGAAAAAGTATTTGAAAAAGCGTGGATTAATCCAGTTATAAAAAATCGCATTAATGATAAATAAAATTGTACGTAAACAATAAAAAAACAAGGGGAAATAAAAATAATTATTTTAATGAAAATCCCTTCCAATTTATTAATTTCGATTAAATTTTTAACAAACCATCACTATGGATTCAGAGAAAAGAAACGACGAGGTTTTTAGTAAAGTGATTAAAGCTGGAAAAAGAACGTATTTATTTGACGTAAAATCTACCAAAGGAAATGAACTTTACCTTACACTTACTGAACGAAAAAAAGTGATCGAAGATGGTAAGGAATATTACCAAAAACACAAGCTTTTTTTATACAAAGAAGATTTTCAGAAATTTTCAGATGCGCTTGAAGAGGTAATGCAAAAAGTAAGTGATCTTAATGAAACTGGAGAGTATCGTGTTGATATACCTTCTAAAAATCAGATAGACCCCCCATTTACATTTGAAAGTTTATAACTTTTATTACATGAATAGTTAATAACTATTTCTATTCATTTCTTTAATTTTAGATTTAAGTTAGTGTATCTTTGTGTACTAATTAGATAAATATGGGCAAAATAATTGCTATTGCTAATCAAAAAGGAGGGGTTGGAAAAACAACAACAGCCATAAATCTTAGTGCAAGTTTAGGTGTTTTAGAGTATAAGACACTTCTTATCGATGCTGATCCCCAGGCAAATGCAACTTCTGGAGTTGGTTTAGACCCGAAAAACACGAGAAACATCTACGATTGTATCATAAATGACATTGATCCTAAAGACTTAATCATAAAAACGAATAATCCTAATTTAGACATTATACCTTCGCACATAGACCTTGTAGGTGCTGAGTTAGAAATGATTAATCTCCCTGATAGAGAATTCATGCTTAAGCGTGCATTAGCTAAAATAAAAGATAAATACGATTACATCATCATAGACTGTTCTCCTTCATTGGGATTAATTACAGTAAACGCATTGACAGCATCTGATTCTGTTATAATTCCTGTTCAATGTGAATATTATGCCTTAGAAGGATTAGGTAAGTTATTAAACACAATTAAGATTGTTCAAGGTAGACTAAATGAAGACTTAGAAATTGAAGGAATCGTGTTAACAATGTATGACTCTCGTCTTCGTTTAGCAAACCAAGTTGTAAGTGAAGTGAAGACACATTTTCAAGAACTAGTCTTTGAAACAGTCATACATAGATCAACAAAATTAGCTGAAGCACCAAGTTTTGGAGAAACCATTGTAATGCATGATGCATCTAGTAAAGGTGCAGTAAATTACTTAAACTTTGCGCGAGAAATACTTCAAAAAAATAACCAGACAAAAATTAAAAATAACGATAAAATTATCCCCTTAGAAAATGAATTCTAGTACAAAAAGAAAGGGAGGACTTGGTAAAGGATTAAGTGCTTTATTAGAAAACGCTGCTACAGATATTACATCAAAAAAAGAACAATCTGCCGTTTTAGGATCAATTTCAATGCTAAAGATTGAAAACATTGAGGCAAATCCATTTAATCCTCGAACACACTTTGAAGAAAATGCATTGAATGAGTTATCAAATAGTATTGCTGCTCATGGTATCATTCAACCGATTACAGTAAGAAAACTTGGTAACGATCGATTTCAGTTAATCTCTGGTGAACGACGTTTTAAAGCATCACAACTTGCTGGATTAACCGAGGTTCCTGCATACATTCGTGTTGCTAATGACCAATCCATGCTTGAAATGGCCCTTGTAGAAAACATTCAACGTGAAGATTTAAATGCAATTGAAGTAGCCCTTTCTTATCAACGATTAATCGAAGAATGTGATTTAACTCAAGAACAAATGAGTCAAAAAATCGCAAAAAGTAGAACTAGTATTACCAATCACCTTCGGCTACTTAAACTTCCGGTGTTAATTCAAATGGGCGTTCGAGATGGGAAAATTTCAATGGGACATGCACGCGCTATTGTTTCTGCTGGAGATGAAGTATTTCAATTGAGCTTATTCAACAAAACAATAGAAAACCAATTATCTGTCCGTGAATTAGAATTAATGATTCGCGATGGTGTTGAAATAGAAAAACCATCCGGAAAAAAAATAAAACCTTCATTAACTCCATTATCTTCTGTTCAGCAAACATTTTGTTTTTACATGACGGATAAATTAGCTTCGCGTGTAGACATCAAAAAAACAAGTATGGGTACCGGGAAAGTTACGATTAGTTTTGACTCTGATGTTGATTTAAATAGAATCATAGAACTTTTAAATAAATAAATTCTGATCTCAGTAAACCAGCTGTATATTCTTTATGTTATTAAAAGGTGCTTTCAACGTTTTATTTATTTTATTTTTACTTATTTTCAGTGTAAGTTCTACCTTATTTTCTCAAGATTCAATTTCCAATAAGCAACCCAAAAAAGCAGCAATTCTTTCTCTTTGTCTTCCCGGTGCTGGTCAAGTATATAACCAAGTTAATTCCATCACTAAATCTTACAAGGCATACTGGAAAGTACCGTTAATTTATTCCGTACTTGGACTTTCTTCGATTCAACTACTAAAATCAATAACGACTGAAAAAGAGCTTAAAAATACGTATTATAATAGAGAAAATGGAATATTTTCCGATAAATGGGCTGAATACTCTCAAGACAACATTCTAATATTACACAGTTCTGCAAAACGAAATAGAGACTTATTATTTATTTCAACTGTGGTGTTATACCTCTTTCAAGTTGCAGATGCATCCATTGAAGCTCACTTTAATCACTTTGACTTATCACCAAACCTTTCTCTCAACATTTCACCTATGATTATGCCGCAGTCACTTGGACTTAACCTTAATTTTTCAGTTCATAAAACTAATCTTATTTTTCATTAAGAGTCTATTTCATACTAGAATTACTTATATTTGGATCTTACTAATTAAGTTTTAAATAGCGTAAGGTATGAAAATTGGTCTTGTAGGGTACGGAAAAATGGGGAAAACCATAGAGAAAATAGCTTACGAAAGAGGTCACTCTATTTTATTTAAATCAAATAGTATTTTCCCTTTAACAATCAAAGACATTGAATCAGTTGATGTCGTAATTGAATTCACAAAACCGGAACTAGCTGTTAAACACATTGAATTAGTAATCGCAAACAAAAAACCAATCATTGTAGGTACAACAGGATGGAACACAGACCTAAGTAAAGTAACTGATTTTGTTGAAAAACATAAAGGAAGTCTTTTATACGCAAGTAATTTTAGCATTGGAGTCAATTTGTTTTTCGAATTGAATAAAAAGTTAGCACATTTAATGAGAAATCAATCTGAATATAATGCGACCATAAACGAAATTCACCATACTCAAAAATTAGATAGCCCCAGTGGAACAGCAATTACCCTTGCTAATGGAATTCTTGAAAATTCAGATCAATACAACTCATGGATTTGTAGCGAAGGAGAAAAAACTTCTAAAGTAGATGGGCAAATTGCATTAATTGCTCATAGAATACCTGATGTTCCTGGCACACATACCATTAATTACAATTCTGAAATTGATTCAATTTCGATTACACATCAAGCACACAATCGAAAAGGATTTGCGTTCGGGGCCATATTGGCTGCTGAATGGATTATTTCCAAAAAAGGAATCTTTACTATGCACGATTTACTCACTGAATCCATTTATTAATTTTATTATATCTTTATGAATATCCTCTATTTTTACCTTATAATCCTAATACATCCATACCTCTCTTTTTGGTGGAAAAGTTTTCAAAAAGCAGAAAGAAAATCGTGGGAAGCACTTATCCCCGGTTACAATTACTACATTGCTTTTAAAATAAGTTGCAATAAACCATTTTGGTCAATCCTTTTATTATTTCCTGGTATCCATCTGATTATGCTTGCTGTATTAAATGTAAGTTATATCCGTAAATTTGGAAAATATTCTTGGCAAGATACCTTACAAGGAATCTTTTTCCCATATTTACTTCTATCAAAATTACATACAGAATCTATTCAACCATTAACCAATTGGGCAAACCCAAAAGAAGTTGAAACAAGAAAAATTGGAGATAACATTGTTTTATTTTTATGTTTACCGTTTGTTGGTCATGCTATTTCATCCATTTTCGGGTTTTTCGCAACTAAAAAAACAGGCCTCAAAACGAAGGTGAAAGAATGGGGAGATTCTCTTTTGTTTGCTTTAATTGCAGCAAGTATCATTCGTACCTATGTGTTTGAACCATTTCAAATACCGACAGGATCAATGGAAAAAACACTTCTTGTAGGCGACTTTCTTTTTGTAAATAAATTAGCTTATGGGTGTAAAGTCCCTGTAACCCCTCTTTCATTCCCCCTCACCCACAATACATTTCCAATCATAAATACAAAATCATATTCAACCATTGAAACATTAAACTACACGCGTCTCCCTGGTCTTGGTAAGTTAAAGAGAAATGACGTAGTTGTTTTTAATTATCCATCAGGAGACACTGCTGTATACGATCCAAGAATGCCATATGGATTAATGGGGCATGATTATCATGGTATATTGATTAACGAAGCACGAAGACTATGGCACGAAGAAGCGCGCATTTCCTCTGTTGAAATGGAGATCGAAAAGGCATCTGAATTCTTAAATCATCTTGAAAAATGGAAATCTAAAGCGCGACATATGTTGGCTGTAGAAAAGATTGCATTTGATGGAAGGGAGGGTAAAATTATTAATCACTATGGTTTGATTTATAGGCCTGTTGATAAACGGGAGAACTACATCAAACGATGTGTTGCAATACCAGGAGATAAACTAGAAATTAAAAAATCCATCTTATTTATTAATGGAAAAAAAGCATTTGTAGCATCAAATCAAAACCTTCAATATATAGTCAAGAACTTTATAAATACAGGATCTTCTTCTTCATTTGAAAACATGCTCTTTGAACAATATGGACTAGAAAAAGAAAGAGAAGATTACTACCCTACTGGAAATGAAATAAATTCCTATGTGATGAACTTAACTCAATCTGAGTTAGTTAAATTGAAAAAAGATTTTCCACAAGCTTCGTTTGAGCTACTCGTTGAACCATCTTATAAGGATGTTTACAAAGATAGTTTTGCTAAATACGGCTATAGTAACCAAGCAAAAATTAGCAATTTAAACGTCTTCCCTAAGGACGTAAATCATGGAAATAACATTACGAACTTTGAAAAAATCACTATTCCAGCTAAAGGAAGCACAGTGAGTCTCACCCCTGAAAATATTGCATTATACAGAAGAATTATAACAGCATATGAAGGTCATATTTTAATTGAGAAAAAAGATGGCTTCTACATCGATGGAATAAAAACAAGCACTTACAAATTTGCACTCAATTATTATTGGTTAATGGGAGATAATCGCTATAATTCAGCAGACTCAAGAATTTGGGGATTTGTTCCAGAAGACCACATCGTAGGAAAAGCTTCTGTAGTCTGGTTTTCAAAAAGTCCATACTTAGGCGTGAGATGGAATCGAATATTGAGATTTATCCAATAATTAAATCCCTGTCTTGACTATTTTTCCAACGAGTTATTTTGGTCCGATTTCTTACTATAAAGATTTAGTTTCAGAACAGGAACAGCTCATAGAAATTCATGAAACATATCAAAAGCAAACGATTCGAAATCGAATGGAAATTCTTACATCTAATGGTGTAAGATCTCTTACCGTTCCAATCATTAAACCTTTCGGGAATAAAACAGTTACGAAAGACATCCAAATTGCAAATGCTGAAAACTGGCAAAAAACACACTGGAGAAGTATCGAAAGTGCATATAAACATGCGCCATTTTTTGAACATTACGAACAAGAGGTAAAATCACTTATATTTTATAAGACAAGTCATCTATTTGAGTTAAATGAAAAAATAATAGATACTATTATACAATGGCTTCAATTACCTATCGATAAAAAATTCACGAAAACATTCGAAAAAACACCCGAGAAGCATTATCGAAATGGAGAGACAGATCACCCTTATAAAAAAGAGTATCGTTACATCCAAGTATTTGGTATTCCCTCTGACTTTACCCCTAATTTATCCATTTTAGATCCGCTTTTTAACTTAGGTCCAATGACAAGAACAATATTAATGCACTAATTAAAAAAAATCCTTTGTTTGTAGCTGATTTACAAAAGATTTTTGATAATTTTGTGGAGATATGTCATCAACTCTAATTTAAGGTGATTATGTTTAACTCTTTCAATAGTATTAGAGCTCTATTGAGATACAATAATTTAAAAGCCATATGGCAGAATCAAAAATTACAGGTCAAGGTAGTACCGATTTCGACTGGGATGCATTAGCATTAGACGGTTACAACAACATCCAACGTTCAGAATTAGCTGACATTTACGAAGCAACATTAAGTTCAATCAATGAAAAAGAAGTTATTGAAGGAACAGTAGTTGTATTAACTAAAAGAGAAGCAGTAATTAATGTTGGTTACAAATCTGAAGGTGTAATTCCAGTAAGTGAATTTCGTTACAATCCTGATTTAAAAGTAGGTGACACAGTTGATGTTTATGTTGAATGTCAAGAAGATAAATCTGGACAGTTAGTTATTTCTCATAGAACTGCTCGCATGCACAAGGCATGGTTACGTGTTAATGATGTATTACGTACAGGAGAAATCATTACTGGTTTTGTTAAATGTCGTACCAAAGGTGGTCTTATCGTAGACGTTTTTGGCATCGAAGCTTTCTTACCTGGTTCACAAATTGACGTAAAACCTATTCGTGATTACGATGTTTACGTTGGAAAAAACATGGAATTCAAAGTTGTGAAAATCAACCAAGAGTTTAGAAATGTAGTTGTTTCTCACAAAGCGCTTATTGAGGCAGAGTTAGAAGAACAAAAGAAAACAATTATCGCTGGTCTTGAAAAAGGACAAGTTCTTGAAGGTACAGTTAAGAATATTACTTCTTATGGTGTATTTATTGACTTAGGTGGTGTTGATGGTTTGATTCACATTACAGATCTTTCTTGGGGTCGTGTTAATCATCCAGAAGAAATCGTGGAATTAGATCAAAAATTAAACGTAGTTATTCTTGATTTTGATGACGATAAAAAACGTATTGCTTTAGGATTAAAACAATTACAAGCTCATCCATGGGATGCTTTAGATACAGCAATCCAAATTGGTGACAAAGTTTCTGGAAAAGTAGTTGTTATGGCTGATTACGGAGCTTTTGTTGAAATTGCTGCTGGAGTTGAAGGATTGATTCACGTTTCAGAAATGAGCTGGTCACAACACTTACGCTCAGCTCAAGATTTCATGACTGTTGGTGATACTGTAGAAGCAGTTGTTTTAACTTTAGATAGAGACGAAAGAAAAATGTCATTGGGCATCAAACAATTGATGCCAGATCCATGGTCTGCTATTGAATCTAAATATACTGTTACTTCAAAACACAATGCTAAAGTTCGTAATTTCACTAATTTTGGTGTATTTGTTGAATTAGAAGAAGGAGTTGATGGTTTAATACACATCTCTGATCTTTCTTGGCAAAAGAAAATCAAGCATCCATCTGAATTTTGTAAAGTTGGTGATGATATGTCTGTAGTAGTTTTAGAAATCGATCGTGACAACCGTCGTATATCTCTAGGGCACAAACAATTAGAAGAAAACCCATGGGATGTATTTGAAACTATCTTCGGAGAAGGTTCTGTTCACCAAGGTACAATTGTTGAAACGAAAGATAAATCTGGTATCGTTGCTTTACCTTATGGTGTAGAAGGAATTTGTCCTGCTAAGCACTTGAAAAAAGAAGATGGCAGCAATGCTAAAATTGAAGACACTTTAGATTTCAAAGTAATTGAATTCAATAAAGAATCTAAAAAAATAGTTGTTTCTCATACACGTACTTTCGAGGAAGGTGAAGAAAAAGCTGCTTCAACATCAGCTACAACGAAAACGAATGCATCATCTGGCGCTAAGAAAGTTATCTCTTCAACAGCTCAAGCTGTTAAAGAAATCAACCAAAACACTGAAAAATCTACCCTTGGTGATTTAGATGCGTTATCTGCGTTAAAAGACAAAATGGACGGTAAATAACCTTTTTTCCATTTAAGTTAAACCCTGCCTTGGCAGGGTTTTTTTATTTAAAATGATTATTACTCTCATGGTATAATTTAATGAATTTAAAGTGTTGTTTTAAATACAATCTATCAACTAAAAATCTAATATGTTTCACATCCTTTTTTTTGGGTTTTACTTAGCTTTTCTTTTATTTTCTGTATTGATTTTAAAAAAGTTAAAATACCAATATGTTTATAAATTTACCTTAATACTGGGAATCATCCTTTTTATGTTTTTACTTTCAAATAGAAAAAGAATACAGAATCGATTTATAAATATAAAACCCAAATTAAGAGTACACCTAAATACACCTAATAGTTGCTCATGCTCATGGGTTTCAATGACCTTATTTAAAAATGATTACCATCAATTTCATCTCCCCTCTGCTATAGCAACAACTCAAAATCAGTATATCGAAAATGAGTCTGTACTTAAAAATCTATTGAAAAAATCAAAATTAGTAGAAGCGAAAGAAGCGGATGGTTTTTTCGTGCAAAGACTCGATTATAGTTCAGCAATACTTACCCCCCTTGCATATAAACGCCTAATTGAATTGGGAAATCTATTTCGGTCTAAAATTAAAAATCAATCTGAAAAGAAAAGTTATTTTGTGATTTCATCAATTACAAGAACTGAAAATCAACAAAAAAAAATAATTGAACTGTACCCAAACGCAGCTACACACGGAAAATCAACCCATTCCTATGGTGTTTCATTCGACATCTCTTTAATAAAAGCTAAAAGCGATTGCAGTGAAGGATTAACAGCACTTCAAAAAGCATTAACACAAATGCAGAAAGAAAAAAAAGTACTCCTTTGTCCCGAGTCTAAATGCATTCATATTACGATAATTAGATAATTCATATTTTCATTTTAAAGGAATACACCTAAAAATTCAATCCTAAATAAGTTTATTGATGAATATGTATTTCCACTTGAAGCTCGTAGTGAGTTCATTTACATATGATTTATGTTTTATTGATTAATACCAAATATAACTACAATATAGTCAAATCTACTTTTTTCAACTTTAAATAAGTTCGTTTAAAGTATCTTTTCAAGATAATAATAAATACAATAAAGTTCTTCTTTTGTATTTATTTAAAAAAAGAAATAAAATATTGTCACATTAGCATAGCCACGGAGCATTATCTAAATATACAACTAATATTTACTTATAACTTTTTATGATTATGAAAACTATTCAAATTAATTCCGCAAACAATTTAACTTTTTCAATTACCAAAAATCGCATTAAAACAAATCCAAATCCTCAAAAAAAGTCTGGTTTTGATTATGCATTCATTGAAAATGAAAATCAAATAAGAGAGTCTTTTAATCAATTATTAAAAAAGATTCCTAAATCATCAGGTACTCTAATTATTTCAACACTTCCCTCTCACCTTCAAAAACCTACCACAATTTCATTAATCCGATCCGATGAAAATTTAAGGGAAACACTTCGTCTTAAAGGTATCAACTATTTAAAAGATATACTTTCTACTTACCTAATATCTAGACTTCAGATTCAATTGGCTTATGCCGATTGAATCTAATTAAATCTGTTCACTCAAAAATCAATTAATTATGGAAAATTGGAAGCGAAACATGATTGATTTCTTAAATAAAGAAGAATTGATTTTATACTATGGTTGGAATAGACTCTTGAAAGAATGGATTTCTGAATGGGTAGATTTTATGGGTGTTGTTCATATTGGAATCATTAAAATAGAATCAACTGAACTCAAAATAAATATGATTTTATCCAATCGTATTGAACAAGAAATAAGTATGTTTTACACTATTAATTATGACGGTATGGGAAACAAATCGGACCAGGTATTGAATATTGAATATACTTCAAATTATAATCTAGATCAAAATAACTATGAAACTACTACTGAAGAAATATCTAGAAAAACCGACCCAATTTATGAAAAAGAATTTGTGCTATCCTACCTGAACATTTTATTTATAAACTATTATACAAAATACAATCATTTATAATTCACCTTTAAAACTAAATAGTGTGAAACTTTTAACGATGACATTTTTACTCTTCACACGTTTTTGTTTACTTGGTCAATCAGATAAATCCATAACCGTAAATATACGAGACAGAAAAAAATAAAGGCAATTCTCCAAAATTTCAAAGAAAAAAGAATACGATATTCCATCTCAAAAACTGAAAATGAAAGAGCATTAGAATTGGAAAAAAACCCTTATTATTTTTACTATTACGATGAAACGGCTTACGATGATAGTGGACGTTTGCAATCTACTTCATTAGCTCAAATTGATTTTAAAATCAATCCAACGAAAGTATAATTCGAATTTTAAATCAAAACCTATGAACAATATCAATAAAAAAAGCGTGTCAAGTCTAAAGTTAGCGATTGAAAAACTTACAAACCAAGAAGCAGTTTGCTTAAACGAAAACTTCTTCAATGGCCATTCTTTAACCAATCTAAAATGTTTGTTTTTAAATTTAAAATCGGGTAAAATAAAACTCAAAATTGGGCGAAATAGTTCCTCCTTATCGATTGAATTAAATCAATCTTCCCTTGCTGAGGAAAGTGAACTAAACCTCTTTTATAAGGAAGGATATCTACTTTTCAGTTTCTTTTTAGCAAACACAACTGCGAAAAAATTTCTCGATTTTAAGAATGCCTTTTTTGGAGAAAATTATCAAAACACGTTTTTAGACTTTATAATTAGCAACAAAATAAATGATCTTGAAATAAAAATTTTACTTTATGTTGTTAGTCATTTTTTAGAAAATGATCATCCTATTTTCTTAAGTGAAATTAAATTATCCCCTACTGAACATTATGAAATGATACAATTGTTTATAGACCAAGAAGGGAAAAACATGGAGCAAGAATTGTTAAACGTAAAAATTGAAAATGGAATTTGTGCTAGAATTGCTCCAACTAAAAGATGTGTCATGTTAATGAACGGCGTTGATGTGCCAATTTTAGAAGGACTAAAAACTAAACAGTATGAATTTTATTCTTTAATCGATTCAAACGACATCAAACCAATTACTTTACACTACAATGCTTCAAACAGAAAACTTTTCGATTCACTGGAGGGTGTCATTCAGTCTAAAAAACACTTGCAGCATTCACTAACCACTTTATTATTTGGTCCTTCGGGCACTGGAAAAACGGAATTTGTATATCAATTGACAAAAAATACAAATGCAATTTTAATGCATGCAGATTATACTAAAATCGTTTCAAAATGGATTGGTGAATCAGAAAAAAACATGAAACAACTTTTTAAAGCATATCATACTTTAGCACGAGAAACAGACCGTCCAGTAATACTTCTTTTGAATGAAGCAGATGGATTGATGAATAAACGCGTTGCTGTTAACCAAAGTAATGACATCTTCTCAAATCAACTACAAGCGCAGATTTTAGAATTATTAGAAAACTTCAAAGGGATATTAATTGCGACAACCAATATGGAGAAAAATATGGATAAAGCATTCGAACGAAGATTTTTATTTAAATCAAAAATTGATTTTCCATCTTTAGAAGTTAGAGAAATATTAATGCATGCTTCCCCAATCAATCAACGAATTTCAAAAGCATTTTCAAAAAAATTAATTCAATCCGATTGGACTCCTGCGCAATTAGTAAACTGCGAACTTAAAATGGAATTATTAAGCGAATTAGGCGAACTGAATCAAAATGAAATTGAAACGATATTGCAAGAAGATGGTTTATTAAAATCCAATGGGAAAATTGGATTTCGCTGATAGGAATAATAAAACACTAAAAAAAACACTATGATCACGATTAGAATACTACTTATACTCTGTTATTTTAGTTTCGGATTTACCTTACACTTAAATTCTCAATCAACTATAAAAAAAGCCTTTAATTCAATTTCGAGTTCTAAAATAGTAAAAGACTTAGTGAATGAAATGAGAACCAAAATGGATCTAAGCGAAGTAATTGAAAATAACGAATTAAACCAAGCTGCAGCTTATCATGGAATTTATCTTTATAACCTATTGCCTTATTTCAATTCAAAAATGGATTATACAAATTATAATAAACGTTTAATTGATGGAACACCACAGACACATTTTGAAACAATGGATGTCAAAGGATACACAGAAATTTTAACGGCAACTGGAAGGGCTGCACATTTTACAAAAGGAGACACATTGGTTCTTGAATGTGCTCAAGTGTTGTTTTCAATGTCACCGATTTCCGAAAGTGATGCCCAACGTATATTTGTGAATTACATGAACTCTCCTTCACATCGAGCAGGACTATTAACGAATAAAATGCTAAAATCAATCAATAGAAAAGGAGAGAAAAACTATGTTAGAGTGAAGGAAATAGGTGTCTCAACATTTGAAGTTGAATTGTCAAATTCTAACGACTTCAATTATATGTATGTAAATGTAGTTTTAATAAGATAAATTTAAGAGTATGGAAGAAATGGAATTAGATAAAACAGTTTATTACTTAAGAAAGTTAGAGTTACACAAACGATTTGGGAAAGTCTTTGGAAAGATTCCATTACCAAACGGAGTTCCTTTTTATTTTCAATTATTTCTATTTTTTGTAGTTTTCTTCATCGAAGTCAATATAGGAACCTATTTTATACTCCCAATACTTGCAAATTTGTATATAATGGATGTTTATTATATTGTTCAAACACGAAAATTAGTGATAAATCGATGCCTTATTCAAGAAGATCTTTTAGAAGAAGATATCGCATGTAATCCGATGGATGAAAATGAATGGGGTCCAAATCGTGTGATAAATGAGGATCGGGATTCTATCTTCGATGATTCTTTAGATTGGTATCGAATTACACCTTTTTGGTATTATCTAAAAAATAGTTACCCATTTTTACTTTGTTCTCTCGGATTAAGTGCTTTGTTTTATGGACTATTTTATTTACTAAACTTTTATTTACGATGACAAACGAATTTTTAAAAAATGAATTACAAGAAATAATGAATGGTCTAAAAAACCTACAGTCCGCTTTTATTTTGTTACAAGAAGAAACTGAAAAAGTCAAGATTTTAATTAAGGACCAGAGATATGATTTACTTACTGCGCATGCTGTAAAAACAAAGGATTTATACGACCAATTAAAGTACATTGAGATCAAGTACAATGCTATTAAACGTCTTCTAAATGAGGATTTTGAAGAAGATAAAATAGAGATTGAAACACTAATTAACTGGTTTAGATGATTTTCATTTTTTATATCGGAATATAATATTTAGGTTTGAGAAAATTAAAAAAACATGAGTTATATAGATGATTTACTTGGTGAGGAGAATTCTGAGAAAAAACGAGCTGATTTAGAACAAAAATTAAAACGATATAGTTCAGACTATACAATAATTTCAGAAGCCGTTTCGAAAGAAATCCTTGTTCAACTTGAACGAAGATTATTGAATAAAGAATTTCCTAGAGTTATTGATAATTCTAAACAAGATCAAAGTACATATGAAGCAAATTGTATTTTTAATAATTGTAAAAGGAGGATTTTTAAAGCACTGCTAAAAAATAAAAAATAAAAATTATGAGTTATATAGATGATTTGTTAGGTAAAGATTTTGAGAAAAAACGCATTGAATTAGAACGCAAATTAAAACGATATAGTCCTGACTATAATATAATCGCAGAAGCAATTTCAAAAGAAATCCTTGTTCAACTTGAACGAAAATTATTGAATAAAGAATTTCCTAGAGTTATTGAAAATTCTAAACAAGATCAGAGTACATATGAAGCAAATTGCATTTTTAATAATTGTAAAAGGAGGATTTTTAAAGCAGTAGAAAAAGAGAAAGAAAAATCAAACTTAGCAACAACTGAAATTGCTGAAAATAGTTCTTCAGAATTAAAAAATGGTGATTACGATAAAACTATTTTGATTGATGGTGAAGCATTATATGATGAAATTAGAAAAAGGGGAATTATACACCGAAGGGGGAAGATTACCCCAGAAGAAATAGAAATTTGGTATGCTAAATTGTTTGGAAATTACCCCTATGAAGATATTCAAAAAGAATACGATATCTCTTACGATATGGCTAAACAAGCTGTTAGTAAGGTGAAATGGGCAGTGGAAGAATTAAAAAACAGAAAAAATAGTGATGGAACAGCAGGTATGTTCTTTATTACAACAAACAATTACGCGCAACCGCAAATAAATTACATTCTTCAACAATTTGAAGATGAAATTTCGGAATATACAAATCTAAAAGAACATTTAATTTCTATTATATACGATGACGATTGTGAGTTTAAATTAGGTTTGATGGGCAAATTTATTGAAACCCTAAAAGAAGAACATTTTGAATTATTAAATTCTGTATTATTTGAATTAGTTGTAGCTGGAGATATCACCGAAAAAGAATTTCAAACATTAACTAGTAAATTGTTAAATTAACATTATTCAAAAAAGGATGACACTTCAAGAAGTAATTCAAATTCGGGCCAATTACGATTCTTTTATTGATAATTACAAAAAAGAAACATTGGAATTCTTTGAAGATATTACTATTAACGTAATTGGTGTTATCCCAAATATTCGATTTGAAAGATTTGAAACAGGGGTTGAATTTCATGTAGTAAATGATAAACGTCCTGATGAACTAAAAGTTGTATATGCATGGTTGTTCTGCGAAGAAAAAGTAGAAGATGAATTTGAGGTGACATTTAAAGTGCATATACATGGTACATTTAAAAAAGGACTATTTATACCAAAAAAGAAAAATGTTGGTATTCCTGGTCAACAACTTTATGCAATCTATTCAATAGTAGGTAAAAATGAAGAACTACTTTACATACTTACCGATGAATACGTGGATCGTAAATATGAACCCGACCCAAACGAAGATAATATATACACGATAATGCGCGAAGGAAATAGCTTTATGGAAAGCCTATTTCTAGATTTAATAAATGACGAAATAAATTATTAACTAAAAACCAAATTAGATGTTAACAAGAAGAGAATATGAAGATTTGTGGAATTCACATTTTACAGGCGTTGGGATTAGAGTAGTTGATAACCCAAATAATTGTCCAACTGACTATTGCGACTATTTAATTAGAGAGCATATGTTTGAAGATTATTTAGATATCTTTAGAGGAATAAATTCACGAGGACATAGAAAAATAAAATTGTGTGAAGAAGGAAATAATGAACCTCACCCATTTTTTAATGAGAAAGGAGAATTAATAAAAAGTGATGGTCATAAAATGACTAAACCAGTTCTAAAATACATTATGATTGGTGAAGCTGCTCCAAGTAAAAGTGGGACCTACTTCTACGATATTAATCAAATTAATAAAACTGCTTGGTTAAGTGCTCCATTAAATGCATTTTTTAATGCTCGTATGACTGCTGTTCCATATATCAAGCCTACAAATTCATTAGAAAAAAGAGATTTATTATTAGAACTTGCTAACCAAGGATATTTATTAATTGATTTATTTCCATTTGCTATTAATTATAATAATATTAGGGAACATTTAAATCAAGAATTTGAAGGTAGTATTAGTATTTCTGAAACTTTTTATAATAACATTAAATCATATATTGAATCAATTTTAAATGAATTAAAAGTTATAAATACTGAAATAACTTTAGCATTTAGCGGACCAACAAAAATACATCATTTTTTAGCATATAAAATCTCTTTAAATCCATTATTGATTCCATTTGGTTGTAGAATATTTAATTATCCTAATTATTTTGGTACTATAATTCCACCTTCTCCAATTGATTTTCCTTTATATTGGAACGACTGGATTAATCCAAATGTTTTAAATTTAATCTACCATTATGTAGGTATTAATCGAGTACCATTTTACAGATGTTGTTCTTACGACCCTCGAATAGGTGGTGCTTTACACTCACCCCATGAACTATTCATTAGAAATGCTTTTAATTTACCTTAATCGAATTCTATAAATAGTTTCAAAAAACCACTCTTACTCAAAATAAGAGTGGTTTTTACATAAATTAAAACATTAAT
>CAMDGH010000048.1 GCA_945897755.1 Chryseobacterium gleum
TTTTTCGCGCATAAAGAAGTTGCATTTATTGGATTAATAAGTTTAGTAATCGTATTTGGATGGCCAATGTTAAAAATTAATTTCTTAAAAAAGATACCGGCTCCACTTGTTGTGTTGATAATCTCCATTCCTTTAGCGATGGTTTTAGGCGTACAAAACGTACCTGAACACTTGGAAAACGGGGAAATTATAAAAGCATTTAATCCCTTGGTCAGTTTTGACAAAGGATTATTTGACATACTTGGGGTACGTGTTAGTTTTGAAGGATACCATCAAATCGGAACATTTATTAAATATGTAATCATGTTTGCGTTAGTTGGAAGTCTCGAAACACTATTAACCGTAAAGGCAATCGATATGCAAGAACCTTTCAAACGCAAATCCAATATGGACAAAGATTTGATTGCGGTAGGTATTGGAAATATTGTAGCTGGTATATTAGGTGGTTTACCAATGATTAGCGAAGTAGCACGTTCTTCGGTGAATGTTGCTAACGGAGGTAAAACACGTTGGGCGAATTTCTTTCATGGAATCTTTATATTGATCTTTTTGATTTTTGCTGTTTCCTTTAGCAATTATATTCCAAACGCAGCGCTTGCAGCCATGTTAATTGGTGTTGGATATAAGTTAGCAAACCCAAAAGAATTTGGACATATGGCAAAAATTGGCATCGAACAAATTAGTATTTTTCTCATAACCATACTAGTTACTTTATCTTCCGATTTACTTGTTGGTATTGGCGCAGGAATCGTATTCAAACTGTTAATTCATTTGTATAATGGTTCTCCAATCAAACATTTATTTAATGCAAAAACAGTCATTGATGGGAATATCATCATCGTTAAAGGTTGTGCCGTATTCAGCAATTTTGTAGGAGTAAAAAAATCTATTGATAGGTTTAAACGCAGTGAAGATGTAGTATTTGATGTTTCCACTTGTAAACTAGTTGACCATACTGTAATCGAAAACCTACACCACATCAAAATTGATTTTGAAGATGCAGGAGGTTCATTTACCATCAAAGGGTTAGAAGAATTTAAACCTGCAACGAAATCGAAACACAAATTTGCTGCAGTAAAGAAGTAATTGACATTTCGTTTTCTCTCTAGAGAAAAGAAAGTGTAACTTTCGAAAACCAAACGAAAGTAAAGGGAGGATTAAGGAGGGAAACTAAACTAAAAAAACCATGAAAAAAATAATTATTATATCATTCATTCTTTTATTAGCGTCACCAACTTTCGCTCAAAAGAAAATATCGAAACAAACCCTTGCTTGGACAATGTACCAAGGGAATCACAAACTATCCAAGAAATGGGGATTACACACCGAATATCAATGGCGTCGTACGGATTACTACCAACATTGGCAACAATCCCTTTTGCGTGTTGGTTTAGATTATCATTTAAACGCAAATGCTTTTTTTTCTGCAGGATATGGGAGTATTATTACCTTTCCATATGGAGAAATGCCTGTAAGTCATCGTTTTCACGAGAACAGAATTTGGGAACAATTCACCCAAAAAAGCACCATTGGTCGTGTCGATATTCAACATCGTTACCGATTAGAGCAACGTATCTTGGATAATTATGTAAAATCAGGTGCAGAATTTGTAAAAGATGGAACTGTTTTTAGAAATCGTGTTCGCTATAGAGCGATGGCATTCATTCCAATAAACCATAAAACAATGAGCGATAATACTTTATTCTTGAATGTCAATGATGAGGTGTTTTTAGGATTTGGCGAAGGAATAGGCACCAATATGTTGGATCAAAACCGATTACAAATTGCTCTAGGGTGGAAATTCAATGCAAAATGTATGCTTCAGATCGGATATTTAAATCAGTTCATAGTTAAAAACGCAAAAGTGTCTCCCACAAATACGGTTTTAGATCAAGCAGAAAACAATAATACGTTAACGATTGGCCTAAGCTATCATTTTGATTTCTCAAAAAAAGAAGTAGCTCAATAATATGACATTTCCCTATTTTTTACTGATTTTTTGTCTGGCAGCTTGTTCAAAGAAAAAAGAAAAATCAGTGAAATATATGCCTCATGCTTAAATAAAAAGAATTTGGCAATTCCGATATTAAAATTTTAGAATAATATTAAATCTCTTAATTCTAAAAACATATAATTTTACCTTTTTTAAGGTATTGTACTCAAAGTTGTAAAGTGTAAATTTGCCTTATTAATATTTAATCTAAATAAAAATGCTAAATAAAAATAAGGTAATTTCCTTCTTCCTTGTACTTAGTTTAATGCTAGTTGCGAGTTGCGAGAAAAAAGTAATTGAACCAATAAAAAATCCAATTCCAAGTAAATATGATTTTAAAGATGCAAGTAACATTTCTACGGTAGACATTAATGGACAAAAAATGCGTTTAATGATGCTGGATGAAATGAGTTCGATCACAGAAACCGGAAATATGAATGTAACTGAGCAGTTATTATTAGATATGTATGAGGGTAAAGGATTTAGTGAATCGTCATTAAATGCATCAGGTAAAAAATTAAGTGACAAAGTAGCAGCTTCAATAGACTATTTCTCGGAAATCAATAACGCAGAGCAAATGTCGATTAGAACTGAATTTAAACGCCAATTTAAAGAGCTTGAAACAGCATATCTTGCAAAAAAAGAAGCAAGTTTAGGTAGTCCAGGTTACTATTTAGATGGAGGCAAAACACGCTATTTTAGTAGTAATGGACTTGAACCAATACAAGTATTTAAGAAAGGAATGATGGGTGCTTTGATGATGGATCAAACATTAAATAATTACCTCAGCACTCAAAAACTGGATGGTGGCTCAACACGAACTGCGAACACTGCCAAACTATTAGCTACGGGTAAAAATTATACTGAAATGGAGCACTTTTGGGACGAAGCATTCGGTTATGTATTTGGACAAGAAGATAACTACTGGGCAGAATACATTAATGAAGTATCTGAAGACCCTGATTTTAAAGACTTAAAACCATCTATTTACAATGCTTTTATTAAAGGTCGAGTAGCGATTTCTGCTGGAGACTATCCAACGAGAGACCTTCAAATCGAAATCATTCGTAAACAATTATCAAAAATCCCAGCGATAAGAGCGGTGTTTTATTTGTTAAACGAGGCAAGGGCAGAGATGCAAAAAGACAATGGCAGAGCTTCTTTTCACGCTTTTTCAGAAGCGTATGGTTTCATATCCTGTCTAAAATTTACTCACCAGCCTAACAGTAACACTCCTTATTTTTCAGCACAAGAGGTTACACAATTATTAAATTCACTAATGGCTGGTAAAGATGGATTATATGATGTTGATTACGTTAATAATACAATTGAGAGTATTGCTAAACAAATTGCAGATCGATTTGGGTTTACGGTTGCTCAAGCAATTAATTAATTCCAAACTTCGCAGAGCTAAAAAAAGGGGGGAGATTCATTAGAATCTCCCCCTTTTTAATATGACAAATAATATTTTTTAATATAATTCTTCCTTCAAAGAAGTGCGGTAATCTTTGATTTCTTCTCTGTTAATTTTATGGTCAGCATTTTTTAGTAAATTTAACAAATACAATAAATTATCATTTGCTTCAATTTCTATCGGATACTCACTCCCTTCTTCATCTTCTTCGTATTGAGCTTGAACATCAAAACCTTTGTTTTCAGTCAGATACTCATAGGTTAATCGAAGTACCTTAGTAACTAATGGATCTTGCTCTTTTAAAGAATATTCACGAAGATCTTTTAAATCTTCAATCAAACCTGAAGCTAAGACACCTTCTTTTTCAACTTTTTCGATGATAACATCTAATTTTTTATTTGCAATTCCCGTTTTCATAGTGTGAGCTATTTTTTCAAATTTATGCTTTTATTTTTATTCATAAACACGTAATTACGCGATTATGATGTACAAATTTAATGAAACTATTGTTGGATTAGTTCACTTTGCTAAAAGTATGTAAATATTTTGTTATTTTTTCTTCCGTATCAGCATCAATCTTCGCCTTTTGGGACATTTCGGGGATAATCCTATTCCATCTCGCTACAGTAAACTTTTCTGGAGCATAAAGTTTATGACAACGAACACAATTTAGCTCATACAAATTTTTACCTTCGGCCAATTGTTCGGTGGTAATTCCAGGGTAGATTTTTTTTGGAATTGCTTCAACTTTTGTTGTTTGATTAATTTCAGCGACAGGTGCACACGCAGCTATAAAGAAAAGAAATCCGATACATAATTTAAGTGGTCTCATTTTTTTTTTATTTTGTTAATTCTAACTGGTTTATAAAATCGTTTAATTGATTTATGTACAATTCTTTCATCGATCTTAGGCCTTTATCTTCTAAGTCATCATCGGAGAAAGTGTTTTTAATCGAATTAATCAAATAATCTACGTCTTCTTTCAAGTACATTTTAGTGTAAAAAGTGCCAAATTTATATTGATTTTCAAATATTTTAAGTGCTTTTTGTTGGTATTCAAATGGTAAGGTTGAAATATAAACGGTGAAATTAGTAAGGTGCTCTAACCCTTGGTAACCCGGTAATGAATACATTTCCAACAAAGTTGAATAAAAAGAAAAATGTTTAATATCACGCGTAGTTGAGTATAACTTAGATAGAATTAATTTAATTTTTGAGGATGAATCCTTTTCAAGAGGCTTAAGGTATTCTTCGGCCATAATTGGATTAACAATATTGATTTTTTGCATCGCTTTTTCAAGTACAAGGTATGATTGATCTTTTTCAAGAAGGTAAAGTATGTTTTTCTCTAAGAGAATTGGATCTTCATTACTTACAAAATCAACCGCTTTCAAGCGAACATAACTTGACGAATCTGTTTTCATTAGTTGAACAATTATTTTTAACGCGCTTTTTTTGTTTAGATCGGAAAGTTGAGCTGCTTTATCTATTGCTAATTCACGGATCTTCCAAAACGGATCTTTTAGTGCGTCTAAAATTAAGTGTTCTCCAAGAGAGTCTCCAATGCTAGTTCCATATAAAAGAGCATCTCGCTTACTTGCGTAGGTATTTGATAAATAATACTGTTGGTTAAAATAGGATCGGTCTTTGATTTCTTTTTTATACGCTAACAAGATATCCTGGGGATCAAAAACAATGGATTTCAGTTTTCCTTTAATAGGATAAACAAACTTATTTTCAAGTTCGTCTATCTCAGCAGTATACTCATGAGTACCTGCTTCATCATAAACGAAAATCGTAACGGGTAAGCGGAATAATTTAGCATCCTTTTCTTGCGTCACGGTAACAACTACCTCTTGATTTTTTTTAGACACATAATAGTCAAGAGTTAACTCAGGAATAAAACTTCCCAAGAACCATTGATTAAAAAACCAGTTTAAGTCTTGTCCACTCACCTCCTCAAAAGCAAGACGTAAATCATGAATTTCTGCACTTTTAAATTTATGAGTAGTAAGGTATTTTTTTAATCCCATAAAAAATGCATCATCTCCAAGAATGGATCTTAACATATGCAATACCCTCCCTCCTTTATTGTAGGAATGCTTATCAAACATAGCATCTCTAGTAGGATGATTATACCAAATTAAATCATGATTTTCACCTATTTCATAGGCTGATTTAAATTCAGAAACTTCAATTTCATTGCCTAGATCAGCCTGATATTTGCCATAACGATGCTCGTCCCATAGGTATTGAGCATAATTTGCAAAGGATTCATTTAAAGGAAGATTTGCCCAAGATTCACAGGTTACTAAATCGCCAAACCAATGGTGAAATAATTCATGTGCGATGACAGATTGGTCGTTGTTATCTAACAATTCACGATCAGTTTTGTATACATAATCACCAAAAACAACAGCGCCCGTATTTTCCATGGCGCCTGAAATATAATCTCTGACTACAATTTGACTGTATTTGTCCCAAGGATAATCAACTCCCGTAATTTTCGAAAAATAAGCAATCATTTTAGGTGTTTCTCCAAATATCGCTTTAGCATATTTTTCCCATTCAGGCTCAACGTAATAATTTACATCCATGATTGATCCATCTGCTTTTTTATAGTTGTCTTTAACGCATTTAAATTCACCGACTGCAAGCATAAACAAATACGTTGAGTGAGGCAGTTCTTGTTTCCAATGATCTGTTCTTGTTCCATCTTGATGTAACTCAGAACTGATTAACTTTCCGTTTGAGAGTGTTTTGTATTTTTTTTCAACCCGAATAAACATTTCTTGAGAAGATTTCGAGTTAGGTGAATCAATGGTGGGAAACCAAACTGAATTCGCTTGAGTTTCTCCTTGTGTCCAAATTTGAGGCATTAAGGCGCTATTCTTTGAATCAGTATTGATAAAGTACATGCCCTTATTTTCAGAATTAATATCATCAGTAAATTCGTTTGGCTTTGCTGTGTAATTAATTTTTAATGTATAGGATTCGTCCTTAGTATATTTTTTATCTAACTTAATTCCGATGCGATTATTCAAATACGAGAATTCCATTCGATTTTCGGCAAGTGTTATGGATTTGATGTCCATGAACTGCGCATCTAAATAAACACTGTCACTTTTATAAAAATGGGGTTTAGCGGTAATAAATGCAGTGCCTAATACGTGTTTTTTCTTCCAATCAAAAGAGATCTCTAATTTAGTATGAATCAAATCCGTTAAAATTGTTCTAGATGGCACATAAAGATCAACATTAGGTTCTGAAAGAATATTTTCTTCTGGAGATAGAGAATCCAGTTCCGTATTCTGAGTAAAAAGCTCCTTGTTGTCTAATTGTGGAGTTTTAATTCCGCATGAATTAGTTAGCGTTATTAACGAAAGCAATATGAGTGTAGCGAATAATAGCTTCATAGTGTAATTGTAAATTAACAAATATATTATTAAGTTAGCTTAAATGAAAATCACAGCTTAATATTACTCGATTTAGCATAGTTTATTTCTTTTTTACAGCATAATATCCATCAAATTATATTTTTTGTGTGTATTATTGTAATTGCACTGCTTATGCACATAAATCGGTTGAAAGTGGGATGTACTTAGAAAAAGACCCATACGTAAAAGCTTAAGTAGGATTCATTAAAGCATAAATTAATACAATTAGAAAGCATGACTGATTCAGGGTGGAAAATAGATGGGAACTCGGTTAACCCACTTTCAAACGGACGGGTTGTTTGGGAGTCAAATCGATTTTTTTCATTAATATACAACGGAAATACGTTTCACGGAGAAGTAATAGACGAACAATTAGAAAACGGATTCTTAAAAGTGAAAGTGAATCATCGTTTTTTTACAATTAGCAAAACGAGGTCTTTAGATAAACTAATATTAGAATTAGGGCTAGATAAAGAAAAAACAAAAACACTCCGCAACTTAAAAGCACCTATGCCCGGAAGGGTAATCGGAATTGCTGTTAAAATTGGTGATGAAATCGAAGTTGGATCTGAACTAATGACTTTAGAGGCTATGAAAATGGAAAACGTATTAAAATCTAATGGAATAGGCAAGGTCAAATTAATTCATATTGGATTACAACAAGTAGTTGATAAAGGAACAATATTGATTACTTTTGAATAAGTTAACCCATTTTTTATCAATTTAAAACCAATCTTATGTTATTGCCTTTTAATTTACAAAAGTGGATAGAAGAAAATAGAGCTATTCTAAAACCACCTATCAACAATAAGAACCTGTATAAAGAAGCTGGCGATTTTATCGTTATGATTGTCGGTGGACCAAATGCTAGAAAAGACTATCATTACAACGAAAGCGAGGAATTGTTTTATCAACTGGAAGGTGACATGGTTGTCTATGTGCAACGCGATGGAAAACGAGAAGAGATTATTATCCGAGAAGGTGAGATGTTTCTTCTTCCAGCAAATATTCCACATAATCCTGTGAGACCAGCAAATTCCATTGGATTAGTCATTGAGAAGGTGCGCAAAGGAACTGATTTGTCAGATGGTTTGTACTGGTTTTGTGATGCTTGTAACCATCCCCTTCACCATTATCGTTTCCCTTTAACTAACATAGAATCAGATTTTTTAAATCGCTTTAAATCCTTTTACGCTTCTCAAGAACTAAGAACATGCAAAAATTGTGGAGAAGTAATGGAAGTTGATGAGCGCTACATTTAATGAATTTCTATTTTTTATGGTTTGTATTAAGCCTTAAAGTCAAAAGAGTACTGATTTATTAGTTAACTTTACAAAAAAATCTTCTTCCTTCAACATGAGTGATCCTATTAAACATGAGTGCGGTATTGCATTAGTTAGATTGAAAAAACCGTTACAATTTTACCTAGATAAATACGGAACATCCTTTTACGGATTAAGTAAATTGCATTTGTTGATGGAAAAACAAAGTAATCGGGGCCAAGATGGTGCTGGAGTTGCAAATATAAAATTTGACATGCAAGCGGGGCAACGTTACATATCGCGACAACGATCTGTTAATGCTAAACCGACACAAGATATTTTTGACTACATCTACAGTCGATTTAAAACCATTGAAGAAGAAGATCCCAAGAAATTAAAAGATGTTCAATACTTAAAAGAAAACGTAGGGTTTTCAGGAGAACTATTCTTAGGTCATTTGCGTTATGGAACTTTTGGAAGAAATAGTATTGAAAGTTGTCATCCATTCCTTCGACAAAATAATTGGATTACCCGTAATTTAGTAGTCGCTGGAAATTTTAATCTAACAAATGTAGATGAGCTTTTTGATGTTCTCGTTGAAATCGGTCAGCACCCTAAAGAGAAGTCAGATACAGTAACTGTAATGGAGAAAATAGGTCATTTTCTAGACGAAGAGAATGATAAAATGTATAAGCAATTAGATGCACAAGGGTATTCTAAAACAGATATTTATTCTAAAATTGCTCAGAATTTAAACATCGAACGTATTTTAAAAAGTGCTTCTCACGACTGGGATGGTGGTTATGCAATGGCTGGATTATTTGGCCATGGTGATGCTTTTGTACTGAGAGATCCATCCGGAATAAGACCCGCATATTGGTTTGAAAATGATGAAGTGTGTGTTGTAGCTTCTGAAAGACCTGTTATTCAAACTGCATTTAATATCTCTTTTGAGGAGATCCATGAATTAAAACCGGGACATGCACTAATTATCAAGAAAGATGGCCTAGTAACAGAGAAAAAAATAAATGAACCGCGTGAATTAAAAAGTTGTTCATTTGAACGCATTTATTTTTCCCGTGGAAACGATAAAGAAATTTATGAAGAGCGAAAACAGCTTGGAAAATTAATCGTACCACAGGTGTTAGATTCAATCCAATTTGACTTAGAAAACACTGTTTTTTCATTTATACCAAATACAGCTGAAACCTCATTTTATGGCTTAGTTAAAGGCTTAGAAATGTATTTAAACGAACTTAAGTTTAAGGAATTGTCAGCGATTCAAGGAAAACCAACAGAAGCGGAATTAAAAGCGATTCTAAAAAAGCGCGCAAGGGTTGAAAAAATCGTGATAAAAGATGCTAAACTTAGAACATTTATTACGCAGGATGACCAACGCGATGAAATGGTTTCTAGCGTATACGACATCACTTATGGTTCTGTTAAAAAAGGAAAAGACACCCTAGTGGTCATTGATGACAGTATTGTTCGCGGAACAACTTTAAAACAAAGTGTGCTAAATATATTAGACCGCTTAGGTCCAAAGAAAATCGTGATTGTGTCTTCTGCTCCGCAAATTAGATTTCCAGATTGTTATGGTATTGACATGGCAAAAATGGGAGATTTTATTGCTTTTGAGGCAGCAATTACCTTACTGAAAGAGACAAATAGAGCTCATATTATTGACGAAGTATATCGTAAATGTGCTGAGCAAGCTAAGCTTCCAAAAGAACAAATAAAGAATTACGTAAAAGAAATTTACTCCCCTTTTGACAACCAAGAGGTTTCAGATAAAATTGCGCAATTATTAACTCCTGATACTATTAATGCAGAGGTTGCCATCATTTATCAATCCGTTGAAAATTTACACATTGCTTGTCCTGATGATTTAGGTGATTGGTATTTTACTGGAAATTATCCTACTCCTGGGGGAAATAAAGTAGTCAATAAAGCGTTTATGAACTATGTTGAAGGTAAAAATGAAAGGGCATATTAAAAAAGAGATATTAAGTTTTTCACAATAAAAAAACAATTTGAGTTTATTTATAGTGAAAAACACTTATATTTGAGTAAAGTAATTGTATAAACTATGTCTATTACTCGTTTCATATTTCCGCTATTCGTTTTATCAAGTATTGTCATGTTCCGTATGTACAATACATGCATCGTTTTGAACGAAAAAACGTATATTTTACTAGGAGAGTTTGAAGATAACGAAGAGACATCAGACGAAGAGCAAGAAGAAATCAAGAAATTAATTGATGATGATAACATTGATTTTTTTAAATTCAATATGAATAAATTTATCAAATTTCATAAAAAATCAATTTCATTAATTGACTTTTCTAAAAGATATGTTTCCCCTTCTTTAGATTGTCAATACTCTCCACCAGAAACGGTATAAATGTTAAGCTTTTTAGGCAAAAGTAATGCTTTAAACAAAAGCGTTTTTTTTTAATTTTTATACATTTTTCATGAAAACATTTTTTCAATTTTGGAAAAACGACATACCCGCAAGTATCGTTGTTTTTTTTGTAGCCCTACCTTTGTGTTTAGGGATTGCGCATGCTTCAACGGGAGATGAGTCTAAGCTATTTGCTGGAATCATCGCTGGTGCAATAGGAGGTATCGTAGTTGGCGCTATAAGTAACTCTCGTCTAGGAGTATCTGGGCCAGCTGCAGGATTAATTGTAATCGTTTTAGGTTCTATTGCCACCTTCGGTTCATACGAAGTATTCTTACTTTCAGTGGTAATAGCTGGATTACTTCAAATCATTGCAGGGATTTTAGGTTTCGGAATCCTAGGAAACTTCTTTTCTTCATCGGTTATAAAAGGAATGCTTGCCTCCATCGGTATCACATTAATTTTAAAGGAATTACCTCATGCGCTTGGATATGATGCAGACTTTATGGGGGATGAATCATTTATTCAAAAAGACGGTCACAATACGTTTAGTGAAATCATTTATTCACTATCAAAACTAAGTATGGGTGCTATTATCATAAGTATTTCATCGATTATTTGCCTAATTTGGTTTGATTCTAAAAAAGGAAAATCAATCAAATTTTTCTCATACGTTCCTGGTTCTTTTATTGTAGTAATATTTGGTGTGATACTAAATCAGCTATTTACATCCTTTTACCCACAATTTGCCTTATCAAGTCAACACTTGGTGCAACTACCTGTTTTAAAAGACAATTCAAAATTCATTGAATTATTTACGTTTCCGGATTTTTCAGCTTTTGGAAATATGGAGGTTTATAAAGTAGGGTTTATCATTTTCATCATCGCAAGTTTAGAATCATTACTGAGCGTTGAAGCAGTCGATAAGTTGGATCCCCAAAAAAAGAGAACTCAATCAAGTAGAGAATTAATAGCCCAAGGTGTCGGAAATACGCTATCTGGATTAATCGGTGGATTACCAATAACACAAGTAATTGTTAGGAGTTCAGCAAACCTTGATTCAGGTGCTCAATCCAAACTATCTACCATTTTTCATGGAATACTATTAATTATTACTGTGTTTTTAATTCCAAGTTACCTCAATTTAATTCCCTTGGCTACCTTGGCTTCTATCCTTTTATTACTAGGGTATAAGCTCTCTAAAGTTGGTCTATACAAAAAAATGTTTTCATTGGGGCTAGAGCAATACCTGCCATTTTTAGTCACTATTGTAGGAGTATTATTTACAGATCTACTCAGGGGAATCGTAATGGGAATGGCTGTTTCTATCTTTTTTATTCTCAGAAAGAAATTTAGAAATAAATGTCACATTGAAAAAACATTTGACATTAGTGAAAGAAAAGATAAGTACATCATTTTATTGTCAGAAGAAGTTTCTTTTTTAAACAAAGCAAACATTGCAAAAACATTAAAGAAAGTACCTGCCGATAGTATATTGGTAATAGATGGGTCAAGAACAATTGAAATTGATTATGATATCCTTGAGCTAATACAAGATTTTAAATTAAATGTATCAAAAGACAAGAACATTGAAGTAAAAACGATACAAATTAAAGAAATAAACTAATTAAAATTAACTATGGAAGCTTTATATGCTAACTTACTAGAAAACAATAAAAGATGGGTTGCTAAACAACTAAATAACAATCCACACTATTTTGAAAATCTATCAAAAGGACAAAAACCACCTATTTTATGGATTGGATGTGCTGATTCTCGTGTGCCTGCGAATGAGATTATTGGAGCACAGCCGGGAGAAGTTTTTGTTCATCGAAACATTGCCAACATGGTGATCCATTCGGACATGAATATGCTAAGTGTACTTGACTATGCCGTAAATGTATTAGAAGTAAAGCACATTATTGTATGTGGGCACTATGGTTGTGGAGGAGTATTAACAGCAATGAAAAACGTTCATGTTGGTATAATTGACAACTGGATTAGGCATATTAAAGATGTATATAGATTACACCAACAAGAATTAGATGCAATCGAAAATGAAGATTTACGGTTTAAAAGATTTGTAGAATTAAATGTCATAGAACAAGTAAATGACTTAGCAAAAACCTCTATCGTACAAGGAGCTTGGAAAAAAAATCAAAAAATTGGAATCCACGGTTGGGTTTATGGATTGGAAGATGGACTGATTAAAGATTTAAATGTGACCATGTGGGATGAATCCAATTTGCCTCCAGTTTATAAATTGGAATTTCCAAAATAGGATTAAACCGGGTATAAAAAACAGTGAGAGAAGAAAATAATAAGACCCTTACAAAAGTGATAAATGGAGGCGGATTAAAAATTTAATACCGGAGTTTACTGTTGTAAATGAGGATATTAAATTTTTGATTCAACGATGAGTAGGGGTTTTGCAACGGTCTTATAATGCATTTTAACGCTTTTAATTCAAGAATGGAAATAAAGTGAGCTAACTTAGATTGAAAATGAAATTAGAATTTTTCAATATCTGATGTAGTAATACTACATTTAATTTCCTTTACAACATCCTTAAGTGTTTTGTTGCAATTCATAGAAATTTGCAATAGTTTAAATTTGTTTTTTTCTTTTCTCAAATGGGGTATTGATAAAATGAATAAATAAAAAGATTTTACATAATATTTATCTCCTTTAATAAGTCTAACAAGACTATTTATACCTGATTTAAGGATAAAGAAGATTAATTCCAACCCATTTAAATGTAAGTAATGTAAAAAAAATTTATTTCGTTTGGTAATAACCTTTACTTTACTACTTGCTTCTTTCTTTATCGTTGATGAGTTTGGATGGCGACAAATTGATTCAGAATGATAGTAAATTTTATAACCTAGTTTCCAAGCCCTTATTCCCAAATCAAGATCCTCCCAATAATAAGGATTGTAAATTTCACTAAAACCACCTAATGCTAATATTTTTGTTCTACTCACCAAACTATTCGCACCAGACATAAAAAAGCTGTAACTCGTGGATTGAGTATGAGAAATATAATTTTTAGTTCCTTTTATAGTTCCAAATGAATAAGCTGGATATTTTGCAGCATCTTGTATGTGTTCAGAATCTAAACCAATAATTTTACCCATTACACCAAATGTATCGGGTTTATCAAATAGAGCTAATAATGGGGTGAAATATCCATTTGTTAATTGTACATCCGAGTTTAATATAAAAACAAGATCTTTAGATGCTGCATGTATTCCTACATTCGTATTTCCTGAAAACCCTTTATTTTGTTTATTCTCTATTAATACAATAGAAGGATATTTATTTTTAATAAATGACACAGAGTCGTCAGCCGAATTATCATCAGAGATGATAATTTCAAAATCAATTATATGAGATGTTTCTAAAGCATTATATACAAATGGAATGTTTTCTGATAATAAATTTTTCCCATTGTAGTTAGGAATTACGATAGAAATACTATAATTCATTTTTTAAAAATTATTCGTTTTTAGGAATGTATCTAAAACAATATAAGGCCAATGATCAACCTTAAATTATTAGCCGGTTACTTTTTTATACACCATGTAAATAGGTAGGTTCAACTACCAAATGCAACATTACCATTTATAAATTTATAAAAAATATGCTATGGTGAATCAATATTTAATTTTTCTCTTGGTCTTTCATTTCTTTTATGCTGAAATTCAGTTAATTGCTTTTTTTGAATAATAAGACCGTTGCAAAAGTTATAAATGGAGGCGGATTAAAAATTTAATACCGGAGTTTACTGTTGTAAATGAGGATGTTATATTTTTGATTCAACGATGAGTTAGGGGTTTTCCAACGGTCTTATAATCATTCAAATTCGATCTTTTAGGGTATCTTACTTACCAATAGGTCGTTTTATATGTTTTAATTTAGGACGAATATTTTCAAATAACACCCACCGTTTTTCTTATCTTTTCTCACAAATGGATAGATTCGATCCTGACTTACCATTTCAATAGAATTTTTAAGACATTAGCCATCAATTTGCTTTGGAGACCACGCTTCTTTGAGGTATTCAATCGTTTTTTATTTTCACATTTAGATGAGAAGGTTCTTTTGTATACTGACCCTTTTAAAATAGTATGCAAAATAGCAACAGGGTTATTGATCGCTTTCATTTAGTAATGGATGCAGTGCAACATATGCGATTGAGTTTTTCGATGGCTTAACATAAAAGTAGAAAATCATTCATTTTTAGAGCTCGAGCACCTCAAAATAAAATTAACCCTCTTTTTCAATTTATGCAATTCAATTGCAATATGTTCATTACTTTTGTTTTTATATGATTAATAAGGTTAACATAGATTCAAATTGGTTTTCATCTTGGTTTGATACTTCTTATTATCATATTTTGTACAAGCATAGAAATGATGCTGAAGCTGAATTATTTGTTAGGAATTTAGTTCGTAAACTAGGTTTAACAGATGAATCTGTTTTAGATTTAGGTTGTGGAAAGGGCAGGCATTCTATTTTTTTAAATTCCTTAGGTTTAACTGTTCTTGGGGTAGATTTATCACCCAACAGCATTGCTGTTGCCACACAATCTGACAATGAGAGTCTTAGCTTTGGTGTACACGATATGCGTAATCCTATCGATGGTACTTCATTTGATGTTGTTTTTAATTTGTTTACCAGTTTTGGATATTTCGATGATCCATCAGATGACATACGCGTTGTTAAATCCATTCATTCAATGCTTAATACAAATGGTGTTTTGGTAATGGATTTTATGAATTCCAATAAGGTCATTGACAATTTAGTTGTTCAAGAGGAAAAGGAGGTTGATGATATTTTATTTCATATTAATAGATCATTTGACGGACGTTTTATTTTTAAGGATATTCGATTTAATGATAATGGGAAATCATTTCATTTTCAAGAGCGAGTGAGTGCACTAAAAAAAGATGATTTTATTCATTTACTTACGTCAAATGGGTTCATCATTGATGCAATTTATGGTGATTTTGAACTAAATGTGTATGATGATTCTGTCTCAGATCGACTTATTTTAATTGCGAAAAAAAATGGGTGATATTTTAACTATTTTTTTATTAATCTTCGCAGTTGTAATAGGAGGTTTCATTGTTTCAGTAGTAGATGCTTATAAACAAAAAAGTCTCATAAAAATGATGCTTGCTTTCAGTGGTGGCTTTTTGTTGTCCATTGCCTTTGTTCATTTTTTACCTGAATTGTACGCTTCTGAAAAAGCACAAGAGATTGGTCTTTTTATTTTAATTGGATTTTTGATTCAGTTGTTATTGGAATTCTTTTCTGGAGGTATCGAACATGGTCATATTCACATACACAAAAACAAACGAATTCCATGGTCTCTCTTTATTGCCTTGTCTGTTCATTCTTTTATTGAAGGAATTCCACTAGCTACTTCTGCCCATGTGCATCATGATCATTTGTCTGGAGATTCCCTGTTATTTGGGATTTTATTTCATCAAACACCTGTCGCTATTGCATTAATGACCTTATTGAAGGGTTCTGATGTGCCTATAAAAAAAGCTTGGCTTGTTTTGATGGCTTTTGCAGTCATGACTCCGCTAGGATTAGTATTTGGTATTTTTGGCCATGCTTTTATAGATTCGTTTTCTATGAATTTGTTGCTTGCTATTGTAGTAGGAATGTTTTTTCATATTTCTACAACCATTATTTTTGAGTCAAGTGATAATCATAAATTTAATTTAGCCAAATTAGGAAGTATCTTTGTAGGAGTAGTTTTAGCTATTTTGATCGCTTAGGATTACGCAGTGTCAACATCATGTTTTTTAATGCGTCGGTCAACTAATCTTTTTTTGAATTAATTTAGTCTTTTCTTCAAGATAATTGCTTTCTAATTAAATCTTCAACACAAGCTACAAAGGAAGGATGGTCATTTGAACTTGGAACTAATTGCACTTTTTCACCCCCATTTTCTTCAAAAATCTCTTGGTATTCATCACCAATTTCAATGATTGTTTCTAGGCAGTCAGCAACGAATGCAGGGCTAAAGACAAGTAGTTTTTTGTCTCCTTTTTTTGCACGGTCTTCAACGATTTTATCTGAAAATGGATGAAGCCATTTTTTATCTAACCTAGATTGAAAACAAACGGTGTAGTCTTTTTCGGATAGTCCAATTGCATTTGCAATTAAGCGGGTTGTGGCGTAGCATGTTGCTTTGTAGCAAAGTTGATTTTCGCTATTGAGCTCTGATTCGCAGGGCTGATCAGAACATAATCCATCGTTATAAACTTTATCTACATGTCTCTCGGGTAATCCGTGGTAAGAAAATAATATGTGATCGTATTCAGAAACGTCATATAAAGCTGCTCGTTTACAAATAGATTCAATATAGTTAGGGTGATCATAAAACTGAGAAATGATTTTTAGTTCAGGAATAACCCACCATTTCCGAATTATATTTAGTGCTTTTTCGATTGCAGAACCAGTAGATGCACTAGCGTATTGAGGAAAAAGAGGTAATATAATGAGTTGGTCGTAATTTGCGCGATGCATTCGGTCTAAAACACCTTCCATCGAAGGATTTTTATAGCGCATTGCCAACTCTATCGTTACATTTTCTGTGTTAAATTTTTCCTGAACCAGTTCTTTTAAACGTTTTGAATGCGTGAGTAAGGGTGATTCTCCATTTCCATGAACCCATAACTTTTTGTATATTTTAGCTGATTTAGGAGCTCTAAAAGGAACGATTATACCATTTACAAGTAATTTTCTAGCGATCCAAGGAAGATCTATAACCCTAGGGTCGTTTAAAAATTCTGTAAGATAAGTTCTTACGTCTGAAGTAGAAGGGCTGTCGGGTGTCCCTAATTGAATTAATAATACTCCTGTTTTTTTCATTTGTGATATTCTATTTCTCAGTTATCCAACAAAGATGCTGTTAAAATGTTTCTTTGAGTGAGTTTTATACCAAATGAAAATTATAACGTAGATTGGACTAGTTTGTAGTTATGTTTGGTATTAGATCACAGTTGTATTTTTCTAACTGTGAAGCGCTCTTCCTTCTGTTGCATCAAGTGCAGCTTCTTTAAGTGCCTCTGAGTACGTTGGGTGAGGATGACAAATACGGGAAATGTCCTCTGCGGATGCTCTATATTCCATTGCAACTACGGCCTCCATAATCAAATCTGCTACACGTGGTCCAATCATGTGAACTCCCAATACTTCATCGGTAGTTTTATCGGCTAATACTTTTATAAACCCAGCAGTATCCATACTAGCACGTGCGCGTCCTAATGCTTTGATAGGGAACGAACCGGATTTGTATTCGACGCCAGCGGCTATTAACTCTTCTTCAGTTTTACCAACAGCGGCTACTTCTGGCCAAGTGTAAACTACACCAGGTATTAAATTGTAGTTGATGTGTGGTTTTTGACCTGCAATTGTTTCCGCAACATAAACACCTTCTTCTTCTGCTTTATGAGCTAACATCGCACCCCTCACTACATCTCCGATTGCATAAATAGTATTAACACTCGTTTGTAAGTGATCGTTTACTTCGATTTGACCTTTGTTATTTACTTTGATTTCAGTATTTTCTAAGCCTAATCCAGCTGTAAATGGTTTTCTTCCAACAGCCACTAAACAATAATCTGCTTCAAAGGTTTTTTCTTCCCCTTTTTTATTCAATGCTGTAAGTACAACTTTATCGCCTATATTTTTTACTCCTTGTACTTTGTGTTCTAAGTGGAATTTAAAACCTTCTTTTTTCAAAATTTTTGAAAGCTCTTTTCCTAGCGCCTTATCCATTGTTGGTATAATGTTATCTGCGAATTCTATTACTTCAATTTGTGTACCTAGTCGGCCATAAACAGATCCAAGTTCTAGTCCAATAACGCCACCTCCAATAACAAGCATTTTAGCTGGGATTTCATCCATTTTTAGAGCTTCAGTAGATGTTATTATCCGTTTTTTGTCAGGTTCCATTCCCGGAAAATAATTTGGTTTTGATCCCGAAGCAATTATGGTGTTTTTAGCTTCAATGATTGCTTCTATACCCTCTTTATCAGTTACCTTTATTTGCGTGTTTGTTATAAATGATCCAGTACCATGTAAGACTGTAATCTTATTTTTGTCCATTAAATACTTTATACCACTACACGTTTGAGAAATAACGTCCTCTTTACGTTTAATCATTTGTTGTAAATCGGCCTTTACTTCTCCCACTATGATTCCATGGGTTGCAAAGTTATGGGTTGCATTATGAAAATGTTCTGATGAATCTAATAATGCTTTTGAAGGGATACATCCAACATTTAAACATGTTCCTCCAAGGGTGTTGTATTTTTCAATTAAAACTGTTTTCATTCCTAATTGAGCACATCGAATGGCAGCCACATATCCTCCAGGACCTGATCCAATAACTGCAACATCATATAAATTCATAGTGTAATTTTTGAGTAAAATACAAAGTTAAAATTATTGTGTATTATGTGTTTTTTTTTCTTGGGTTTTTCTGTTATTCAATTTTTTTAAAATATTTTATTTACAGAATCTTGGATACGCATTTATGTATGGTATCAAGAATTAATTTATGTTTTAATGAAGATTCGTTTGTAATTCAGTTTTTAGTTTTTTTCTAATTTTATTCTTCTTGTCAGCTAAAAATTCAGGTACAATCTTAAAGATAAATTGAAATACGCGATTCTAAGGGGGTTGTTTATCGCTTTTTTTATGCGTATTGTGTTCTTTTATAGTGTATTAACCTTCTTTTATGAAGTGATTTACAGTTATACTAAATTGTGTATTAAATTACTTTTTTTGACTAATTTAATT
>CAMDGH010000049.1 GCA_945897755.1 Chryseobacterium gleum
GTAAATAATTTGTGATGAATAGAGAGAATAAGGTAATTATTGTTGCACTTATGAAATAAGGTCGAATTAGACGGGCGTATGGCTTGGTTGAAAACAGCATGGGGATAATTTCTGAATCTTGGGCTAGTTTGGAGGTAAACCAAATCACAGAAATGAATACAATTAATGCTGAAAATGTATTTCCGTAGTATACAAGAAAATTTAAATAGTAGTCTGTAAAGATGGTCTTTAATGGAGCTTTTTTTTCTATAAATTCAGATAAACGAGCTGATATATCAAAAACCATGGATAACAACATAATGATTGCTAGCGTGAAAAAATAGGTTGAAAGAAATTTTTTAATGATATATTTATCTAACAATTTAATCATTACAATCGCGTACTAAGTTTTTTTACCATACCTGTTTTCCAAGTTGTGAATGTACCTTCAAGAATTTTAGTTCTAGCTTGTTTAACTAGGTTGACATAAAACGCTAGGTTGTGAATGGTGGCTATTTGAATCCCTAAATTTTCTTTTGATTTTATAAGATGTCTTAAGTATGCTTTTGAATAATATGAGTCAACGTAAGATGTTCCGTTTGAGTCTAAAACACTAAAGTCTTTTTCCCATTTTTCATTTTTTATGTTGATTATACCTTCCGATGTAAATAACATTCCATGTCTTCCATTTCGAGAAGGCATTACACAATCAAACATGTCAACACCCATTGAGATACATTCTAATAGATTCACAGGAGTTCCAACTCCCATTAAATACCTAGGTTTTTCTGAGGGGAGTATGGAGCAAACTAAATCTGTCATACTGTATAATTCTTCATCTGGTTCACCTACTGATAGTCCTCCAATTGCATTTCCAAGAGAATTATATGAAGCGATTGTTTCGGCAGATTCAGTTCTTAAATCTTTGTATGTGCTTCCTTGAACGATAGGGAAAAGTGCTTGTTCGTGCCCGTAAAGCGATTCACTTTGATTATAGGCATCGAAACAACGTTTCAGCCAGCGATGGGTCATATGCATTGAGTTTTTTGCATATGTGTAGTCGCAAGGGTAGGGTGTGCACTCGTCAAATGCCATGATGATATCTCCACCGATGACACGCTGAATTTCAATTGCTTTTTCTGGAGTGAAAAAATGATAGCTTCCATTTATGTGAGATTGAAATTTCACACCATCTTCTTTTATGTTTCTTGATCCAGAAAGTGAATATACTTGATATCCCCCACTATCAGTAAGTATTGGCTTATCCCAATTCATAAAGGAGTGAAGTCCACCCCCTTTGCTAATAACTTCTAGTCCCGGCCTTAAGTAAAGGTGATATGTATTTCCTAAAATTATTTGAGCTTTTACAGCGTCTTTTAATTCATGCTGGTGAACTCCCTTAACTGTCCCAGCTGTTCCAACAGGCATAAATATAGGTGTTTCGATAATTCCATGGTCAGTATAAAGTGATCCTGCCCTAGCTTTTGTAGAAGAATCTGTTTGGTGAAGTTCAAAATGCATATATTTGCTTGAAAATAATTTGTTGCAAATATAAAGTTATTTAATTAGTTGTTTGCAGCTTTAAAAATTAGGATTTATAATGAAATTATTACCCGTTTTTGACACGAATATTTCGCTTTACTTTTTTTGCTTCTTTTTATTTGTTGCACTAATTCAGTTTTTATATTTAATTCTTATTTTTCTTCGATTTGCATTATTCAAGCCGAAGAAAAACATGAAAGAAAGTCATGATCTAAAGCCGATTACAATTTTAATTGCCTCTCGAAATGAGTCTGATAATCTCGCACATTTTTTACCTTTAATTCTTGAACAAGATTACCCCGAATTTGAAGTTATTGTGATAAATAATCAATCGGTAGATGATTCATATTATATTTTAAATAAGTTAAAAGAACGTTATTCTAATTTAAAGGTTGTGGAGCTTGAAAGGAGCAGGCATTTAGGCGTAGGTAAAAAACTGCCAATTACAATGGGGGTTAAAGCTGCTAAATATGATCAGATTGTTGTTACCGATGCAGACTGTAGTCCAGCATCAGCGAATTGGCTTCAATACATAGGAAATGCTTTTGCAAGAGGGGAAGATATTGTTTTGGGATTCGGCCCTTTAGAATCTAAAAAAACGATGTTAAATAAATTAATTCGATTTGATGTAATCTTTATTGCGATGAATTACTTTTCATTTGCTCTATCTAAACTCCCTTATATGGGCGTAGGTCGTAATTTAGCATATACAAAAAAAGCATTTAATTCTGTACATGGTTTTAAATCTCACTACGCAATTGCTTCTGGTGATGATGATTTATTTGTTCAGGAGGCGGCGGTTAAAAATGGATGCGGAATAATGATTCATAAAGATTCTTTTTGTTATTCAAATCCAAAAAACACTTGGCGCGAATGGGTAGGACAAAAGCACCGACATTATACAACTGCCTCTAATTATAATGTTATTAAGAAGTTGTTGTTAGGAATATATCCTGCTACACTTATTTTTATGTGGTTTTCTTTTGTTTATTTGATGTTCGATGTTGATTATAGATGGTTAACGCTGGCGATTTTTCTTTTTGTGATTTCTAATAAGTGGATTATTCAAGGGAAATGTTTGCTAAAGTTAAAAGGTAAAAGTTTTATTACATTTCTCCCTGTGTGGGATCTTTTTTATGCTTTACTGATGCCTTTTATTTATTATACAACGGATAAACGTAATGTTACTCGATGGAAATAGGGGAGAATTTATCTGAAAAAGCAAAGCACGACCTTCTTTTGTTAGAGTTGGCTAAAAAAGGGAATCAAGCTGCTTTTACTGAGCTAATGCATCGCTATCGCGACTCCATATATTATATGATGTTTAAGATGGTTAAAAATGAGGATGATGCTGATGATTTAACGATTGAAGCGTTTGGGAAAGCATTTAGTAGACTTGAACAATATTCACCAGGATTTGCCTTTAGTACTTGGTTGTTTAAAATTGCATCAAATAATTGCATTGACTTCATTCGAAAAAAAAAATTGAATCTAACTTCGATGGATGTTGGCTTTGATAATGAAAAAGGGGGGAGGTATCGTTATGATCATAATTCTGACTCTTTAAATCCTGAAGAAACCGTTATCCAAGCTCAAAAAGTCAAATTAATGAGAGATTTGGTTTCAAAGTTAAAACCGAGATATCGTTATTTAGTTGAACTTAGATACTTTGATGAATTAAGCTATGAGGAAATAGCATCTGTTTTAAATCTTCCATTAGGTACAGTAAAAGCCCAATTGTTTCGTGCACGTGATTTTTTAGCAGCTATGATTGAGAAAACCAAGGATACGATTTAATTATCACTCAGATATTAGATAAAAAAGAAAAGAGGCTTAACATAGTTAAGCCTCTTTTTGTTGATATAGAGTCGTTTACTTATTATTTTTTAACAGTGTCTACTACTGTTTTGAAGGCGTCAGGATGGTTCATCGCTAAATCAGCAAGTACTTTACGATTTAGTTCAATTCCACTTTTATGAACAGCTCCCATAAATTGAGAATAGTTAAGTCCGTGTTGACGAGCACCCGCATTGATACGAGTTATCCATAAAGAACGGAAATTTCTTTTCTTTTGTTTACGACCTTCATAGGCGTAATTCAATCCTTTTTCAACAGCATTTTTAGCAACTGTCCAAACATTTTTTCTTCTTCCGTAGTATCCCTTAGCTAATTTAAGGATGTTTTTTCTACGTGCTCTTGACGCAACGTGATTTACCGATCTTGGCATATTTTTTTAGTTTTTTGATAAGGAGTGCAACTTTATTTCAGAAGACTTATTTACTCATTATCGGGTTAAACAATCGAACCTGTATGAACTATTTCATACATAATTGCAATTTGATATTTGGCACGTCAGAAGCATTTACAAGTCCTGCATGTGTCAAATTTCTCTTTTGCTTTTTCCCTTTTTTAGTAAGGATGTGGCTTTTAAAAGCGTGTTTTCTTTTTATTTTACCACTTCCAGTGATTGTGAATCTCTTCTTTGCACTGGATTTAGTTTTCATTTTTGGCATCTTTTCTTTTTTAAGTGTTACCCCTATATCAACTTCTTTAATTATTTTTTACTTTACTTTTTTCGGATTGATCATAATGATCATTTTTTTACCTTCTAGTTTAGGCATTGATTCAAGTACGCCTCCATCTCCAATTTCTTGAACAAAACGCAGAAGTAAAATTTCTCCCCTGTCTTTAAAAACAATAGTTCTTCCTCTAAAAAATACAAATGCCTTTACTTTAGATCCTTCTTCTAAGAATTTTTTGGCATGTGTTAATTTAAATTGAAAATCGTGCTCATCTGTATTTGGTCCGAAACGAATTTCTTTAATAGTGATTTTCGTTTGTTTTGCTTTTAATTCTTTTTGTTTTCTTTTTTGATTGTATAGAAATTTTCTGTAATCTAAAATTTTACAAACTGGAGGTACTGCATTTGGAGAGATTTCGACTAAGTCCATTTCTTGTTCCTCAGCTAATTTTATTGCATCAACAGTGGATAAAACCTGTGGCTCTTCACCTTCGGTTACTAATCTGACTTCACGCGCAAGAATTTTCTCATTGATTCTATGCTGATCTGGTTCTTGTATAGGACCTCTTCTTTTAACTTCTCTACTCATTAACTAATTCCTCGTTTGTTGCTAATTCATTTTTTACAGCGTCTTCTATCGTTTTAATAAAATCTTCAATACTCATTGAACCGATATCGCCTTCACTCCGTTGTCTTACTGATACAAGATTGTTTTCAAATTCTTTTTCTCCGATTACAAGCATATATGGTGTTTTCTTGATTTCAGATTCGCGTATTTTTTTTCCAATCTTTTCGTTTCGGTCGTCAACGAAAGCACGAATATCGTAATTATTTAGCAAAGAATGAATTTTTTCTGAAAACTCGTTATATTTATCACTAATTGGTAAGATAGCAACTTGTTCAGATGTTAGCCAAAGTGGAAAGTCTCCAGCACAATGTTCTAGCAAAACAGCTACAAATCGTTCAACTGAACCAAATGGCGCACGATGAATCATTACTGGACGGTGTTTTGAATTATCACTTCCTGTATATTCTAATTCAAATCGTTCGGGGAGATTATAGTCAACTTGTATTGTTCCAAGTTGCCATTCTCTTCCTAAAGCATCTTCAACCATGAAATCAAGTTTGGGCCCGTAAAATGCAGCTTCACCATAAGCAATAATGGTTGCTAAATCTTTTTCAGCAGTTGCCTCTATGATAGCGGTTTCAGCTTTAGCCCAGTTTTCGTCTGTGCCAATATATTTAGACGGATTATCAGGATCTCTTAAAGAAATTTGAGCTTTAAATTTTTCAAATTTTAAAGTTTTAAAAATATAAAGTACTAAATCAATTACTTTTTTAAATTCATCCTTAACTTGATCTTGAGTGCAAAAAATGTGAGCATCGTCTTGAGTAAAACCTCTAACACGAGTTAATCCGTGTAATTCACCACTTTGTTCGTACCTGTATACGGTTCCAAATTCAGCAAATCGAATTGGTAAATCTTTGTAGGACCTTGGTTTAGCTTTAAAAATTTCACAGTGATGGGGACAATTCATCGGTTTTAATAAAAACTCTTCGTTCTCATCGGGTGTTTTAATTGGTTGAAATGAGTCTGCACCATATTTTTCATAGTGACCAGAACAAATATAGAGTTCTTTACTGCCGATGTGAGGTGTAATCACTTGTTCGTATCCTGCTCGTTTTTGTGCTTTTTTTAAGAAATTTTCCAAACGTTCTCTTAATGCAGCTCCCTTAGGAAGCCATAATGGCAAACCTTGTCCTACGCGAGGAGAAAAAGTAAATAATTCAAGTTCTTTACCTAATTTTCGATGGTCTCTCTTTTTTGCTTCTTCTACTTTTTCTAAGTATTCTGTAAGTTCTGATTGTTTTGGGAATGTGATTCCATAAACACGTGTAAGTTGTTTGTTTTTTTCATTTCCTCTCCAATATGCGCCTGCGATTGAAGTTAATTTAATCGCTTTAATAGGAGATGTGTCTGGTATATGTGGTCCACGACAGAGGTCTGTAAATTGTCCTTGAGTATAAAAAGTGATTGTACCATCCTCTAAATCACTAAGTAATTCTAGTTTATAAGGGTCATTTTTATCTGAAAAGTATGCAATGGCATCTTTTTTAGAGATTTCTTTCCGAATGAATTTGAGTTTACTTTTTGCTAACTCTTTCATTTTTTGTTCGATTTTTTCTAAGTCTTCCTCTTTGAATGTATATTCTAAAAAATCAACATCATAGTAAAATCCGTTCGTGATCGCAGGGCCAATTGCTAGCTTTATTCCTGGATAATGAAATTCGAGTGCTTCAGCTAATAAGTGTGCAGAGGAGTGCCATAATGTAGATTTCCCTTCTGCATCATTCCATGTTAAAAGGCTAAGCGAACATTCTGATGGTAAAGCTAATGTTGCATCAACAACGATGCCGTTTACTTTTGCTGCTAGTACATTTCGAGCCAATCCTTCTGAGATAGATAATGCAACATCTATAGATGTTGATCCAACATTGAATTCTCGAGTTGAATTATCGGGAAGTGTTACTTTTATCATTTTTTATTTTTTAATAATTAGCAAATATAAGCTTAAATATGCATTTTTTTAATCCTAAAAAGATAATTTAGCCCTATTTTTTCTTAAAAAATAAAGAAGTGAACTAAACTTAAATATGAAACTCTATTTATATCCTTTTGTGTGGATTTTTCTTTGTATTGGTGGCGGGATTTTTTTTTCCGACCAAGTACACATAGATAGGGATCCAATTATTTTTTTTTTCTTATTGTCTACACTTTTTATTGTTTACTTTTCGTTAAAAAGAAGTTTCTTTTCAGGGTGGATAAAATATGCCTTTTTTACTTTTTCTTGTATCTTGTTTTTTTGTATTGGAGTTTTTTTAAATCGCTTAGAAGTTAAAAATGAGGGTACTTTATCTTCTTACTCTAATTTAAATAAAGCGTATATTGGTGTGATTAATGAATTGAAACAGCCAAAGAATGGATATCAGAAATGTGAAGTCAGTGTTTATGAAAAACAGCAAAATAAAAGACCTGGTGTTTTTAAATCCAAGGTTATTTTAATCGTAGAACTGAATCCGCTTACACTCAAACTCAATAAAAGAGATGTTATTCGTTTTTTTACAGAGTTTAATTCAATTGTGAATGACAATAATCCTGGGGCTTTTGATCAGGTAAACTATTGGAAACATAAAGGTATTTCTTACATTGGTTTTGTAAGTATGGGGAATTTAAAAAAATGTGGAGTTATTGAATCCGGATTTTCATCCTATGTTGATCGTATGCGGGATGCTTTATCTAAAGTCTTGGATACCTTTCTATTTGGGCAGGAGGCAGCACTTTCGAAAGCACTTATACTTGGGGATCGTTCAGATTTAGATACCGAAGTAACCGAGCAGTTTGGAAACACAGGTGCGATGCATATCTTGGCGGTTTCAGGGCTTCATATTGGTATTTTAGTCAAAATTTTAACATCGTTTTTCGGATTGTTTTACCGTTGGATTTCTAAAACGAAAGCAATTTATTTAGCGTTAATAATAATTTGGGTATATGCTTTCATTACAGGTATGTCTGCTTCGGTCGTTCGTTCGGTAATTATGTTTACCATTTTGTCTATGGCAATGATCTCTGGAAGAAAACATACCGAATTAAATAGCTTAGCTTTTTCAGCTGTTTTAATACTTGCTTGGAAACCCTCTTTTTTGTTTGATGTGGGGTTTCAATTATCCTATGCCGCAATGGTTGGGATTTATTGGTTTTACCCTTTTTTAAGAACCTTGTTTTATAGTAAGATTTCGATCGTTCGATTAGTTTGGGAGGGTACAGCTGTTGGTATCGCTGCTCAAATAACTACAATTCCATTCACTTTATATTATTTTAATCAGTTTCCAAACTACTTTATAGTTACAAATATTGCATTAATGGCCTTTTCTTTTTTGATCTTGGGTGGGGGTATTTTATTATTTATGTGCAGTATGATTCCTTATTTGTCTTCTTTTATTGCGTTTTTATTGCAAAAAATAGTTTTTTTAATGTTGCAAATTGTTTCTTGGATTGATTCATTACCTTTTTCAATTTCGAGTGGATTTGTTTTGTCTCATTTTCAATCTTTTATACTCACTTTTAGTGTTATTTTTTTCTATATATCACTTCGAAGGAGGAAATATAAGATGCTTATTTTGTCTCTAATTATGACCTTGTTTTGTTCCGGGATTATTTTTTATAACAGACATCAACGATTAAATGAATCGTTTACCATGTTGTTAGCAGATAAAAAGCCCTTGTTTTTGATAAGAAATCATGGGCTTAATTATGTTGTGGTCAATAGAAAATATTGGAAAGAAAGTGATACAAAGTTTGTAGTTAAATCAATTCAAAAGGCATACCCTGGAAAAGTTAAATACATTAATTTATACCGAAAAAAGCAATGTACTTTAAAGTTTGATAATAAAGTAATTGTGCTAGAAAAAAAGAAGCAACAAATAATCATACAGCAAAATAATCGCTCTTATTCGGTTTTCTTGACTAAAAGAAAGCTAAGTATGTGTGAGGATAGCTATCCTTTGGCAGTGTCAAAAAAAATAGCAGATTGAGTTTTTATCAAAAAAATAAAGTATATTTAGCTTAAATAAATTAATTTTCAAAATATGATAAAAAATTATGCAATTGGTATAACTTTTCTTTTACTAAGTTTTTTTTCTTTTTCACAGCAGTTTGAGAAAATTAATTTTGATTGGTCTAGAAGGTTAGGTAGTATTGGTACAGATTCTATTGTAGCTACTACTACGGATAAAGAAGGTGGAGTTTATGTTGCGGGTAACTTTACAGGAACCGTAAATTTTAACACTGATTCAGCAAGAACTCAGTTATTAACTTCGTATGGTAAAGAGGATGTTTATATCATGAAGTTAAGCCCTTTTGGTAAGTTTTTGTGGGTGAAACAAATAGGTGGAGCTAATTCTGATAAAGTGAATTCGCTTACTTTTTTTAATGATTCTATTTATGCATTAGGGACTTTCGAGGGAACTGCAACGATAGGTAATTTTTCAAAATCAAGTACTGGAATAGATGACGCTTTTTTAGTTTCTCTTAATGTGGACGGAGCTTTTTTCTTATGTAATACTTTTGGGGGAAATGCAAATCTAAAAGTGACAACATTAAACGCCTCTAATTCGGGGCTCATTATATCAGGTGAATTTTCGGGCTCGTATAATAATTTAGATGGAGATGTATCGCTTTTTGTTCAACAATTAGGGTTTGATGGAAAATTAAATTGGATTAAAAAACTAGGGACTAAGCATAGTGTATTCTCAAAAGATATCGCTACAGATAATTCTTTTATTTATTTGACAGGTGTCTTTAAAGGCGATAAAATTGATTTTAATCCAGGAGTTAAGGACTCTTTGATCAGCTCAACAAAGTTTTCATTTACACCTTTTGATTTTTCAGAAGATATTTTTGTGCTTAAATTAACGATACTAGGTGATTTTGTTTGGGTGAGAAATATAGTAGGCAATTCCTATGAAAAGGGTAATGCAATTGCTTTGTTAAAAAACACATTTGTTATTGGAGGTTCATTTAAAGGGTCTATTGAATTTAGTAAAAACGTTGCTTTTAGCGGGAAAGGAGGGGATGATATCTTTATTGCTAGTTATTCTTCGGATGGCACACATAAGTGGTCTAAGCAAATAGGAGGAACAAAAGACGATGAAGTGAAATGTGTCGAGCTAGATACGATTGGAAATATTTTTGCTACAGGTTTTTTTAACGATGCAGGCATAACATCAGGGTTAAATTTCAATGATGCTTCAACTCCATTGTATTTAAAAAGTGAAAAGACAAAAGATGCTTTTATTTTAAAATTGAGTAGCATTGGTAAATTACTATCTGCTTCTGATTATGGAGGTTCAGGTGATGATTTAGGAACTTCGTTAATTGTAGATAACAATCAAAATGTAGTCTTTAATGGCGTTTTTGATAATACGATTAAATTAGATGAGAAATCATATACTTCTATTGGTGGTAAAGATGTCTTTCTTTTTAAGAATCTCCAAAGAAGCTATAAAACTACTTATATAAAATGTGAATGTTTACCTGGTGAAGATTTGTATGATATAGAAGTTTTATCTCAGGACATAGGTGATTTTACTTGGCGTAATATAAACGACATCTTGATTGGAGCTAATTTACCCAAAGGAGATACAAATTCTATTTTGATTGATTTAAAACAAGGAGATGGAGATTATGCAAGTAGAATGTGTACGAATTTGATTATTAATAAAAGTTCCGATTGGTTTCTCCCTTCAGAAAAAGAATTAAATTGGATGTACAAATACAAAGACTCTATTGGTAATTTTAAAAATAAAAAGTATTGGTCTTCTTCAGAGAAAGACATTACAAATGCTTATTCTGTAGATTTTTCAAACAAAGTCACTTTGACGGGAACGAATGAAGTTAAAAGTCAAAAATATGCAGTGAGACCAATAAGGAAAAAAAATAAAAATTTGGGACTTTATTCATTGACTAGCTCACGACTAAGTATTTACCCTAATCCTACATCTAATGTTATTTCTATTTCATATGAGCAGCTTACTGTTGCAAAGGAAATTGTGATATCCGATTTGAATGGAAGATTACTATTTAGTAAATTATTGCCTATTGGGTCTACTTCAGAGCTTATAGATTTAAACCAATTCCCGATTGGTATTTACTTGTTAAATTGGGTATCAGAGTTTGGAACTTCAAGTGTAAAGGTAGTAAAAGAGTGATTTTTTATTGAGCTGTCTCTTTCACTTTAAAGAATAAAAAAAACGAAGCGTTACACTTCGTTTTTTTTATTAGAATCAATTATTTTCAATGTAAAAAAGGATAACTGTAATCTTTAGCAGGAACAAAAGTTTCTTTTATGGTTCTTGCGGATACCCATCTTAATAAATTCAGAGGAGCACCAGCCTTGTCATTTGTTCCAGAACCTCTTGCTCCACCAAATGGTTGTTGTCCTACTACTGCTCCTGTTGGTTTGTCGTTAACATAGAAATTTCCAGCACTATTCTCTAATGCTAGAAGTGCTTTTTGAATTGCATACCGATCGTTAGCAATGATTGATCCTGTTAATGCATACTCAGAAGTATTGTCTACGATAGAGAGGGTTTCTTCGAATGCTTCGTCTTCATAAACAAAAAGAGTAAGTATTGGTCCAAATATTTCTTCTACCATAGATTTAAAATAGGGGTTAGATGTCTTAATAACGGTAGGCGATATAAAGTATCCGATTGACTTGTCATAGTTGCCACCACAGATGATTTCTGCGTCATCTGCGTTTTTTGCAAATTCAATATAGGTAACAATTTTATCAAAAGAGCGCTCATTGATTACTGCATTAACAAAGTTTGAAGTGTCAGAAGGACTCCCAGTTTTTATGGATGCTATTTGTTCGGTCATTATTTTTTTAACTTCGGGCCATAAAGAAGCGGGTATATATGCTCTTGAAGCGGCTGAACATTTTTGTCCTTGATATTCGAATGACCCCCTAACTAAAGCAGTTGCAACTTCCGATGGGTTAGCGGATTTATGAACCATAACAAAGTCTTTTCCTCCAGTTTCACCAACGATACGAGGGTAACTTCTATAGTTTTCTAAGTTGTTCGCAATTGATTTCCACAAGCTTCGAAATACAGATGTGGATCCTGTAAAATGAAGTCCTGCAAATTCCTTGTGTTTAAAAATGACATCTCCAGCAATTTCACCACTAACAGTAACCATATTTATAACCCCATCAGGTAATCCTGCAGCCTGAAATAATTCCATAAGGACTTGAGCGGAATAAATTTGAGTTTCTGCAGGTTTCCAAACGATTACATTTCCCATCATTGCTGGGGCAGCGCAAAGATTTGCTGCAATAGAAGTGAAATTGAAAGGAGTTAGGGCGAAAATAAATCCCTCAAGTGGTCTGTATTCGAGTCTATTCCACATTCCAGGCAATGATTCTGGCTGTTCTTTATAGATTTGAGACATGAATTGAACATTGAATCTAAAAAAATCAATTAGTTCGCATGAAGCATCTATTTCTGCTTGAAATACATTTTTTGATTGACCAAGCATTGTTGCCGCGTTTAATCTAGCACGAAAAGGTCCAGCTAATAAATCAGCAGCTCTTAAAAATACGGCTGCACGTTGTTCCCAAGGAAGGTTGGCCCATTCTTTTTTTGCTTTGAGTGCTGAATTAATAGCGTCTTCAACATGAGTATGATTTCCAACATTATAAGTTCCTAGTACTTTTGAATGTTCGTGAGGAGAAGTCATTTTCTTTTTGACTTCGGTAAACACTTTATTCTCTCCTATGTACATAGGAACGTCAATGGGTTGCTGGTTATACATTTGTTCGTAAGTAGCTAAAAGCTCTTTTCGCTCAGCAGAATTAGCAGCGTATGACTTTACCGGCTCATTTATGGCTACCGGTACGATTGATATTGCATTTGACATAATTCAGTTTTTTTGTTCAAAATTAATGAATGAAACTGAATTAACAAGAAAGCGAATATAGGTTTAGGTGGTTAAATTGCTTTTTAATTCAAAACGCCTGGATAGTTCAATGTAAATTTGGGTATCATTACGATGATATCTTCATTTGTATTCGTATTTAAAAAAGTGTAATGGCCTTGCATGTATCCGATGGGACTGATTAAATTACATGAGCTTGTGTACGAATAAACTTCTCCAGGTTGAAGTGTTGGTTGTTCACCAATTACACCCTCACCCTTAATTATTTTTGGTATATCCAAAGAATCGTATACCAACCATTCTCTATTTTTTAATTGTACTGGAAAACTATTTTTATTCTCTATCGTTATATGATAGTTAAAAAGGTATAAAGATTCTTTTAAAGTTGATTGAGAGAAATTAAAGTAAGTTTCAACAGATACGCTAATCCCGTGTGTAATTGCTATGTTCATGAGTGGTAATGTTAATTTTAAAAAATTTAAATTACAAAAATATATTATAAATAACAAAAATAAATTCGAAATGTTTGTTATTCAGGAAGAATAATTGTGTTTCCGCAATTAAAGTGGTTTAAAGGGCATTTTTTAAGTCCGTGAATGCCACAAGGTTTACATTTTAAGTCTTCTTTTGATTGAATTATCATTGAATCATCACTGACAGGACTGAAACCAAATGTTGGACTTGTTGAACAGAAAAAAGCTGTAACGGGTGCATTCATTGCAGAGGATATATGAAGTGGGCCGGAGTCGTTAACGAAATTCCGTATCGCATCCCTCATGAGAGAAGCAGAGGCAAGGAGGGGTAATTTTCCAGCAGTATTCTCAATGTTACTAATTTCACTTTTTTCTATGATTTGTTCGCATAAATTGATGTCCGAAGGTCCACCGAGTAATAATATCTTTCCTTTTTTTGAATATGTTTGAATCAATTCAACCCACTTTTTTTGTGGGAGTTGTTTTGTGAACCAAACAGATGCCGGAGCAAAGCAATAATAGGGTTCAGATTTATAGATCGCGGCTTTTTTTTCATCTTCTAAAGAAGGGTATAGACAAGGTTTGAACGTTTGATTTAGATCGATTTTTAAACAAGCTAAATTACGGTCGATTTCATGTTTGTTTTCTTTTAGGGAATGGTCTATTTTTTCAGTGTATAGGAATGAAAAAGGATTGTTTTTAAATCCAATAATGTGTTTTGCTCGACTTAAACCTGCTATTATCCCAGAACTTGCATATCGATGGAGGTTAATGACTTCATTGAATTCTTCCTTTCTAATAGTTGTAATTAAACGTTTTAGCTCAGGCAGTCTAGCCTTTTTTTTATTAATTGTAAATATGGATTTTATCAGAGGATTATTCGCTAATAAACTTTCGTTTCCTTTTCGTACAAGGAAATGTATTTCAGGCAAGGAGTACTTTTTATTGAGCGCCTTAATTAGAGGAGTTGCTAGTATTACATCTCCTAAAAAAGCAGTTTGAATAATAAGTATTTTTTTCATTTTTTGTATTACGAGATGTAAAATTATATTTTTTCTCTTTTGTGTGGCATATAAATATTAAAACTTATGCTCAATTTAATAAGATCTCTTAATAAGATCACAAAAATAGATGCAAATAATAATGGTTTTTTTGCGGCTAATTTCAGTGACACTAATTTAAATCATTTTTTTTTTACTTATTTTTGTATTCGATACTATATATTAAGGTATAAAAAAAACAATGCTAAAAAATGAATGAAAAACCAGGAAATGAACTTCGTAAAATTGGTTTTTCCTTTTTGTTTTTATTTTTTTTATTTTTCATTTTAGGAAGTGGAAATTTTAATCATTTGTTTAATGTTAAAACTACTGATTCTGACATTTTTTTTCAGGATAAACGGACTAAGCTAGATCATTCTGAATCGATTGTGTTAGTTGAGAATGATGCTTTAGCTACAAAATCAAAAATTTCTGAGAAAAAACTGTTAAAAGATACGTCAAAATTAGTTACTTCAGTATCAAATGGCTTGGCTCACAAATATAATATGAGTCCTATTTGTGATACGTGTAGTGGAGAGCGGGTTTTATTAGTTGGTGACTCCGAATTAGATGGTTTACTTAGGCCTGTTCACGAGTATTGTGAAACTAATGGGCATAAACTAGCGCAAACGGTTATTTGGTATAGTTCTCATACCAAGCATTGGAGTCAAACGGATACCTTAGATTATTACGTTAAATTGGTTAAACCCACAGCGATTATTATCACAATAGGTTTAAATGAATTGTATGCTTGTGATTTAAATAAAAGAAGAGCATATATTCAAAATATCGTTAAGAAGTTTAAAAGTTATAATGTTAAGTACTTTTGGATTGGGCCGGCAGCTTGGGTGAAAGATCAAGGCATTACCAAAGTGATGAGTGAAGAGCTAGGAGATCGTTTTTATCCTTCTCATCTATTAACTCTGGAAAGAAGTGAAGATAAAAGGCATCCTTCATTCCCCGCCTCAAAAATATGGTTTGATTCAGTTGCTGTTAAAATTTCTAGTTTGGGTGAAATTGATTTTTCTCGAAAAAACAAACCAACAAATGCACGTTTGGGTTCTGTAGTGATGCTAAAGCCTATGCGTTTATAATTTTTTAGTTATGAATTTATCAGAAATTGGAAAGGCCTTATTGCATATAGAAGATCAACCGCTTCTTTTTCATCAGGGTTTCTTTTTACTTATTTTTGCTATTTTTTTAATAATCTATTCGTTTTTTTTGAAAAAGGAGGGCTTACGAAAGACCATTTTAATCCTATTTAGCATCTATTTTTATTATAAAGCAAGTGGTATTTATCTACTCCTCCTCTTTTGTACTATTTCTGCAGATTATCTTTTTTCTTATTTAATTGATTCAGTAAATCAAAAATACAAGAAGTTTTGGTTGATTGCTGGAGTTATTTTTTCACTTTCTATTTTAGGATATTATAAATATCGAAATTTCTTTTTAGAGAATATTTGGGGACATTCCTTGACCTTGGAAAGTTTAATATTGCCAATTGGTATTTCATTTTACACGTTTCAGTCGATTAGTTACATGGTAGATATTTATCAACGGAAAATTAATAGACCATCTTTTATAAATTATTTGATGTACATGCTCTTTTTCCCTCATTTAGTTGCAGGTCCAATCGTTAGAGCGAAAGATTTTATTCCTCAATTAAATCAAGGGATTTCAATAACTAAGTCTAAAATTAATGAAGGTTTATATTTAATTATTAAGGGTTTAATAAAAAAAGCCATCATTGCTGATTATATAGCTCAATATTCAGACATCGTTTTTTCAACTCCGGATGGTTTTTCTGGTACTGAGCACATTATTGCTACCTTGTGTTATACATTGCAAATATTTTGCGATTTTAGTGGGTATACTGATATGGCAATTGGTGTTGCTTTATTGTTGGGATATCGTTTGTGTTTAAATTTTGATTCTCCGTATAAGGCAATTAACATTACTCAATTTTGGAGAAGATGGCACATCTCACTTTCTTCATGGCTAAGGGATTATATTTACATTCCTTTGGGTGGAAATAAAAGAGGGGGACTGCTACAATTGGCTTTTCTAGTTATTACAATGTTAATTGGGGGTTTTTGGCATGGGGCAGATTGGAAATTTATTTTTTGGGGCTTAGCACATGGACTTTTATTGGTTTTTCATAAATTGTATGTCCGTTACTTAAGTGGAAGGTTATCAGTAAAATCATGGTTGAAGCCATTGTGGTTAATCCTTACTTTTTCATGTGTTTCACTTCTTTGGATTCCTTTTAGAGCTCACTCAATGGATGATACCTGGTTGGTTTATCGTTCTATCTTTTTTGATTCCAATTGGAATGTTCTTTTGGCTTTAATGAATACTAATCCATACCTGTTTATTTTTCTTTGTATAGGATTTTCACTTACCTTGATACCGAATAAAATTAAACTTGCCGTAATGAGTTTTTTTTTCAAAACAAATCTTTTTGTTAAAATTATTTTATTAGTTGTTATAATTCAATTGATAATTCAAATGAGATCTGAAGTTGTTCAACCATTTATTTATTTTCAATTTTAACAACATGAAGTTTTTTAGCTTGGTCTCTCTCTTAATGATTTGGTCTAGAATATGCTCTCAATCGGAATTAGGGGAGAATAAAATTGATTACATTGAAAACAATACTCGTTTTATTGAAAAAATGAGATCATTAAAAAAAGGGGAATCTAAAAAAGTGCGTATTTTACACCTTGGTGATTCTCACATTCAAGCAACCGCTTTTTCAATGAAAACGCGCGAGAAAATACAACAAAAATATGGAAATGGGGGAAGGGGTGTTTTATTTCCGTATCAATTAGCTGGAACTATTGGTCCCTTTGATTACTCAGCCAATTCTGTTTCCAAGTGGTCAAATTCTTGGATCATAAATGAAAATCAACTATTCCCTATTGGGATAGCTGGTATAGGAGTACAATCTGTTTTATCGCGAGGGAGTTTTCGGTTTGACATGAAAGAGCTGAATGTCTTGAATTCTTCAGGTTTCTTTGCGTATAACCAAAATATAGGGGGGGGGCTTTATTTTGGAAATCGATTTAAGAAATCAAAACGATTGCTTGACTTTGATACACTTTCTTTTTCTTCTTCTCAACTAATTTCATCACTTATCTCTTTTGATAAATCACAATTAAATTGTCATTTCATGTACGTTGAAAACGATGTAGATGGCGTTGTTTATAACTCAATCGGAGTAGCTGGTGCTAAGTATATTGATTATTTGAAGAACCCATTATTTTTTAAAGAGTTGCCACTTTTGAATCTGGATTTAATAATTATATCGCTTGGAACGAATGAGCTTTATTCCAACTCATTTTCAATGAATGAATTTTCGAATCAAGTAGAAATGTTTTTAGTTGAATTAAAAAAAACGGTTCCGAATGCTGATATTTTAATATCTGCTCCCCCAGACCACAGAAAAAAGAAAGATGGATCTCTATTTGTTAATCCATCTCTTAACAGAGTAAGAACTGGATTAAAAGAGATTGCGAATAAACACAAAGCTTCGTATTGGGATTTATTTGAAGCAATGGGGGGGGAGGGCTGCATTGAAAGATGGGCTGAATTTGAGTTGGTAAATAAAGATTATATTCATTATCGAAAGGCGGGATATGAAAAGCAGGGTAAATTACTTTATGATGCGTTAGAAAAGTGTTTATTAATTCCTTAAATTAATATCCGTATTCAAGTTTGTTTTATTTTTACGAAAAATTAAGTGTTGTGAAAATTGTTTTTTTTATAGTTTTTTTTGGGTTTAGTACTCTTTTTTCTTTTGGACAACGAAGAAAGAAGGAGATTGTAAAGTTGACTAAACAAAATGATAGTTTAATTTCTGTTCTGACTTCTCAACAGAGTCTTTTCACAAAAGAGAAGAAACTGTATTTATTGTCTAAAAATGCATTAATTCAGATGACTAAACAGAATGATTCATTGAAAAAGACGGTGCAAAAACAACAGGACTTATTTTTAAATAATGAATTATTGATTTCTAAATCCTTGAAAGAGTTGGATTCGATTAAAAATAATCATCAATTTTTACTTGAGAATATAGGAAATGCTTTGCCAATTCAAAAAATAAAAGGATCTTTTGTTTCAGCTTCTTTTGGTGATTGTCTTCATGTGAATTTTGTAGACGATAAAGGCCAAAATTGGGATTTCGGTGATGCAAATAATTGTTTGAATTTTCCGATTTATGTTGAAAATAGGCGAACAAATGAGTTTATGTTAAATGAAAAGATAAAAGATAAAAAAGTAGAAATCAGTATTGCTAAATTGCCAGCTATTATCTGTAAATTATCATCTGAATCCAGTGTTAAATATGAATCGATTCCGACAATTATTGATATTAAATTCTAAATCGAAATAGAGTGTTTATAACTAAAACGAAAAAAAGCTTCACAGAGATGTGAAGCTTTTTTTGTGGGAGATGAGGGGCTCGAACCCCATTATTTGGATGTCATATGCTAAGTTATACCACTGAAGCATGCTGTAAGCAGCAATACACAAATGGTTGATTGGCAAGAAGTTTCAAAACAGTTAGAATTAGTTTAAAACCTGATTGAAATACTTTATAGAGATGTTTCTTAAGGGTATTAGGTGCTACCCCACTTGTGCATTTTCATTAATATGCTCTACAATAGAGATTATCTTATAGGCAGCGGTGTCATCAAATACACCATTTAAACCTGCATCATTAATATCTGTAAAAGGAGCCTCAAAAAGCATTCCGGGCTCAATTGTACCATTCACTGTAAGATAAGTGATAATATTTTGTATAAATGTCATCTGATCTGCTTTAAGATTTCCTGTAGTTAAGAATTCTGAGAAAGCCTGCTGTGCTGCA
>CAMDGH010000050.1 GCA_945897755.1 Chryseobacterium gleum
GATATTCACGTATTACAAGGTGAGCGTCCAATGGCAACAGACAATAAATCATTAGGTCGTTTCCAATTGACAGACATTCCACCAGCACAACGTGGTGTTCCTCAAATCGAAGTAACATTTGATATTGATGCGAATGGTATCATGCATATCTCTGCAAAAGATAAAGGAACAGGGAAATCGCAATCTATCAAAATTGAAGCTTCTTCAGGATTGAGCGATGAAGATATCCAACGTATGCGTGCTGAAGCATTAGAGAATGCAGACGCAGACAAGCGTAAAATGGAAGAAGTTGATAAAATCAATAAAGCAGATTCATTGATTTTCCAAACTGAGCGTCAGATGAAAGAATACGGTGACAAAATTCCAGCAGACAAAAAACAGCCTATCGAGGATGCATTAGCGGCGTTGAAAATAGAATTTGAAGCGAAAAATTTTAACAACCTAGATGCTGCTATGGAAAAATTAAACAATGTATTCCAAGCTGCTTCTCAAGATATGTATGCTGATGCAAATGCTGGAGGAACTCAACAAGAAACTAAAACTGACAGCGGAAACCCTGCAGACGAAGTAACTGATGTTGATTTCGAAGAAGTAGAAGACAAAAAAGAAGATAAGTAATCTTTTCATCATTTAAAAAAGTGCTCTAGAAACGACAGGGCACTGAAAAGTTTTACTAAGATAAAAGAACATCAATTAAAAGGGGGGGAAAGACTGAGGTTTTTCTCCCCTTTTTTACATCTATTTAATCCTGAAAATGACTTTAATTCCCTGAATATGATGACATATAACAGCATTTCATTTTGTATGGACTAAAAAAGGAGAAATCTATGATTTCTTAACATACTCCGTAATGATCACAATTGTTTGACCATTTACTTTTCCTTCGATGTAGATAGGGTTGTTGTGATCTAAGGAAATATTGCGAACCGCTGTTCCACGTTTTGCGGTAAACCCTCCCCCTTTTACATTTAGATCTTTGATTAATACAACACTATCACCCGCTAAAAGACGCACGCCATTGCAGTCTTTGTGGTATTCTTCTGCTTCTTTGTCTTCACCTTCTCCCGTTGCTTTTGCCCAAGCCAATGTTTCTTCATCTAAATAAAGCATGTCTAAAAGGTCTTGTGGCCATCCTTCTGCTTTAAGGCGTTGAAGCATTCTCCAAGCCATCACTTGAACAGCAGAGACCTCGCTCCACATACTGTCATTTAAGCATCTCCAATGATTCGGGTCTACCGAGTCTGGATTTTCGATTTGCCCATGACACTTCTCACAGATTAAAACATAATCTTCTAAACGTCGGTTGTTAGGAGCCGGAGCCACTTCGTAGGATTTCAGTTCGTGATTCGATCCGCATAATTCACAGGTGCTATTTGTTCGCGCGTTGAGTTCTTTTTCAAATGTCATTTCGTAACAGATTAACAATATATATAAAAGTTAAAGTTATAAAAATGAATGAGATTAAAGAGATAAGACAAATTGATAGAACAAATTGATACCTTTGAATCAAAATTATTCGAATGAAATATTTACAACTTGTCTTTTTAGGCGATAATCGCACCCGTTTTTATATTTGGACCATACTACTTCTATTTTCAACCCTGATCGGTTTCGGTCAAATTCCATACGTTGCAGGGTTAATGAATGCAGGCGTAAGCATGGAGCAAATGGGAGAGGTTGGAATAAAAGAAGGAATTTCAATACTAGGGAAAAACTTATTCTTAACACTTCAACTCGTTCCATTTATACTGTTACTCATCACCCTCGTTTTTTGTGTTACTAAAATTCACAAGCAACCTGCCATCACACTATTCACAAGTAGAAATAGCTTTGATTGGAAACGTTATTTTTATAGCTTAACACTCTACGGGAGTATTCTCTCGGCAACTACTTTTATCTCAGTGATGCTCGGTGCGCCTATAAAATGGAATATGAATCCAACTACAATCATATTGTTAACATCAATTTCCCTATTAATTATTCCACTTCAAACTGCTTTTGAAGATGTTTTATTTAGAGGATACATTCTCCAAGGACTATCTATTAAAATCAAAAGACCTCTGATTTCCATAATGATTTCTGGAATCTTATTCGGTTTAATGCATTCCGGAAATCCAGAAGTTACCCTCTTAGGAAAATCACTTTTAATCTACTACATCCTTACGGGTGTTTTTTTAGGAATAGTAAGCGTAATGGATGATGGTTTAGAATTAGGCATGGGGTTCCATACAGCAAATAATATTTTCGGGACACTTATCATTACTAACAACTGGCAGGTATTCCAAACTGATGCTTTATGGATCGACACATCTCCGGCACGAATCGGCTGGGATTTATGGGTAAGTCTTTTTTTAATTTATCCAATAATGCTTTTTATATTTTCCAAAAAATATGCATGGGCTCCTTTTAAGAATTACCTCTTAAAAAAAGAGGTCTAACGATTTTTTTATTCGTAATTACTTACATTAATTTAAATTCTAACTCAAATTCTTTGAGTTTATTTACAAATTCGTTGTTTGGATCTACTCTCACATTTTTAGAAGGAAGTTCTACTTCGATATCATCAAGAGGATCGAAAACAATAAACTTTACAGCACAATTTCCTTTGTTTTCAATAAAAAGCTTGCTTAAGTCCGAAATTAAAATCTGATTTAGTTTTTTTGTCGCTATTTTTAAGCAAATTGTATTTGCCCGTTTTTCCCTCAAGTCGTGAAGTAATTCAATCGTTTGAATCACAAATTCAGGAACTGTTCTGTGTCGTGGTATCTCAAATTTCCCTTTAATTGTTATAAAAGTTCCTTCAACAAAAAATTGTTTGAATTTCAAGAAGTTTTCTTGAAATAAGAATAGCTTAAAAGAATCTGTGTAATCTTCTATTGTTAATGTACCAAAAGGTTCATTTTTTTTAGTAATACGTTCAGCACATTCAGTCACAATCGCAGCGAGTATGATTTCTTTATTTAAATGATCTCCTGGAGACAAAAGCATTTCTACACTTCCATTACAGAAAGAATCGATGTCTAATCGAAAATCATCTAGTGGATGACCTGATATGAAGATTCCTACCATTTCCTTTTCCTTACCAAGCTTAAACATCGATGGCCACTCTGCTGTTTTTGGTATTTCTGGATTTGGTATTTCCGATTCAGTTCCTTCTTCAAAGAGCATCGCTTGCATCGAATTTTCACTCTCTTGAAAGTTTGCTCCAAATTTTATAGCATTCTCTAAAAAAGTTCGATTATTACTGTCTAAATAAAAATACTGCGCTCTGTGTAAATTAAACGAGTCAAATCCACCCGCATATGCAATACTTTCTAATGCTCTTTTTGTACATACTTGAAGGTTTGCTCTTTTCGTGAAATCAAATAGCGATGTATAAGATCCATTTTTATTTCGTTCATTTATTAATGACTCAATAGGAGCGGATCCAAGACCCCTAACTGCACCAAGTCCAAAACGAATATTACCTGTATTATTTACTGAAAAAGAAAAAAACGATTCATTTACATCGGGACCTAATACGGATACTCCCATACTTTTACATTCCTCCATGAAAGCACTGACTTTTTTTATATCATTCATGTTGTTGCTTAAAACAGAGGCCATGTACTCAGCAGGATAATTTGCTTTTAAATAAGCGGTTTGATAAGCGATCCAAGCATAACATGTTGAGTGAGATTTATTGAAAGCATATGAAGCGAATGCTTCCCAGTCTTTCCATATTTTTTCAAGTGCTAACTTATCGTGCCCATTGGCATGACCTTGTTCTATAAATTGAGGCCTCATTTTATCGAGTAGGTAAATCTGTTTTTTACCCATGGCTTTTCGAAGCGTATCTGCTTCACCTTTAGAAAACCCTGCTAATTTCTGTGAAAGAAGCATTACCTGCTCTTGATAAACCGTTATCCCATAGGTTTCTTTAAGGTATTCTTCGCAAGCATCAACGTCATACGTGATCGGTTCTTCTCCGTGTTTACGTTTAATAAATGACGGAATATATTCGAGTGGTCCTGGTCGGTATAGGGCATTCATTGCAATTAAATCTGCAAAAACAGTCGGTTTTAATTCCCGCATGTATTTTTGCATACCAGGCGACTCGTATTGAAATATACCGGTAGTTTCTCCTCTTTGAAATAGTTCGTACGTTTTTAAATCGTCAATTGGAAAATGGTCTGGGTCTAAATCGATATTATGCCTATTCTTAACATTTTGCACTGCGTGTTTAATGAGTGTTAATGTCTTAAGGCCTAAGAAATCCATTTTTAACAAACCCGCTTCTTCCGCAACAGAGTTGTCAAATTGCGTACACCACATTTCAGAATCTTTAGCTAATGCTACTGGAACGTAATTCGTGATATCACTTGGAGTGATAATCACACCACAGGCATGAATTCCCGTGTTTCGAACAGACCCTTCTAGCTGAATAGCCTGATTGATTACTTTTGCTTGAAGATCGACTCCTTTTGAGAGTTTTTTTAATTCATTTGCGGACTGAATATCTTCTGATTTATTTTTTAATTTAGTGCTTAGTTCAACACTATCAAGTGTAAATAGTTTTTTTAAAGAAATATCCGGAATCAGTTTGGCAAGTCTATCGGCTTGAAATAAAGGGAGATCCAATACCCTAGCAGCATCTCTTACGGAAGATTTCGCCGCCATTGTTCCATAGGTGATGATTTGAGCAACTTGATTTGACCCGTATTTGTTGATCACCCATTCGATAACACGCCCCCTTCCCTCGTCATCAAAATCGATATCGATATCTGGCATTGAAATCCGGTCAGGATTTAAAAAACGTTCAAAAAGCAAGTCGTATTTTATGGGGTCGATATTGGTAATAAATGTACAATAGGCAACAACTGATCCTGCCGCAGATCCTCGCCCAGGCCCAACAGAAACTCCCATTTCACGAGCTGCATGACAGAAATCTTGGACGATTAAGAAATAACCAGGGTATCCTGTTCGCTTTATTGTTGCTAATTCAAAATCAATACGTTCTTTGATTTCGTCTGTTATGATAGGATAGCGTTTTTCTGCACCCAACAGCGTAAGATGCCGCAAGTAGTTATTTTCCCCTCGTTTTTCTTCGTCTTCACTATCAAGAGGATCTTGAAATTCTTCAGGGATATCAAAAGCGGGTAAAAGCACATCGCGCGCTAAGCCATAGGATTCAATTTTGCCGATGATTTCTTTAATAGAAACAATTGCTTGAGGTAAATCAGCAAACAATTGTTTCATCTCCTCCTGAGATTTAAAATAATATTCTTGATTGTCTAAACCAAAACGAAATCCCCTTCCTCTCCCAATCGGTGTAGACTGCAATTCAGAATCTTTAACACATAATAAGATGTCATGAGAGATAGCATCTTCTTTATCAATATAATATGTGCTATTTGTAGCAACTAATTTCACTTGGTGTTTTTCAGAAAAAGCAATCAGTGTTTCATTAACACGATCTTCATTTTCTTGTCCATGTCTCATTATTTCAAGGTAGAAATCATCTCCAAAAAGATTTTTCCACCATAACAGAGCTTCTTCACCTTGTGCTTCTCCGATATTTAATATTGTTGAGGGTATTTCTCCATACAAATTACCTGAAAGAACGATTAAATCACTTTTGTAGTGTTCAAGTAGCTTCTTATCAATTCGAGGCACATAATAAAAACCTTCGGTGAAGGCAATAGAGGATAATTTAATTAAATTCTGATACCCTTTCTTATTCTTAGACAGCAAAACAACCTGATAACCATTGTCTTTAGTTGTTTTATTTAAATGATCACTACATACGTTAAATGTGCAACCAATAATCGGGATTATTTCTTTTTTATTGAATTCTTCTCCTGACTCAATGGCATTCTGTTTTGCCTCTTGTATCTTTTTATTATGTTCCCTAATTCCTTTTTCGAAAAGAAATGCCCCCATCATATTTCCTACATCAGTTAACGCAACTGCTTCCATGCCATATTCATCTGCTTTTTGAATAAGTGCTTTTAGCGATGAAGTCGATTGAAGAATAGAGTATTGACTATGATTATGTAAGTGAACGAATGGACTTTCTTGTAAACGTTGACTTATTTCGATTGATTTTTTCCCTAAACCTTGTTGTTGATCTGTTTTTTCAACGAGTAAAGCACTAGCTTCTTTTAAATTTACGTGCTTGAGACCTATTGATTCAATGCCATTGGGATTTGCCTCATTAAAGCTTTTGAAGTACGTAGATTCCGCCTTAAGCTCATCAAGGGAGTAAATACCTTTTCGAATAAGCTCAAAAAAACACCTTGTTGTAGCCTCTACATCTGCAGTTGCATTGTGAGCTTCAGAAAAAGCGCTTTGAAAAAGTAGACGATAAAGCTCTGTAAGAGAAGGCCATTTAAACCTCCCCGCTCTTCCCCCCGGAAGCTTACAGAGATCAGCAGTCTTTTCCGTCATCGTATCAAGGGAAAGACTTGTTTGAAGTCTATTTTGAATATTGAGTCGATGGAATTCACAGCCAACTATGTTTTTATCGAAGGATAAGTTGTGACCAACAATGAATTTAGTTTTAGATAGAGCCTCATTGAATTGTGTTAGAACGTGACTAATTGGAACACCCTCCTTTTCAGCTAGAAGTGTTGAAATCCCATGTATTTTTTCGGCATCATAAGGAACATTGTACCCATCAGGAAAAACCAAAAAATCCTTTGCCTCAACAAGGTTCCCCATTTCGTCGTGGAGCTGCCACGCGAGCTGAACAAGTCTTGGCCAATTATTTACATCTGTGTAAAGCGCATTCCAATTTTTTGGAAGGCCGGTTGTTTCGGTATCAAAAATTAAGTACATGGTATTGATATAATTGATATCAAATATACATTATTTATTTTTAAGCAGGAGTTCTGTTTTGCAATTTAATTTACTTGATTTTATAATTTAAATAAATACATATAAAGTACTTAATAATAAGAATATAGAACTAAAATAAAATCTTATTTGTTTTTAGTTAATCTAGTTTTCAACCCCGTTTTTTAATTTAGCATTTACATTCATTTCTTTTGAGGATCGTGTGTTGGTTTCAATTGTTTTCTCATCCATTTTGTATATTTGCATTCGTTATATAATTAAATTTAAAAATGTCTTTTGTTTATTACCCCGAAATGGAGAGAGGCGCTGCTAATTATGGCTGGCTAAAAGCAAGGTATAGCTTTAGTTTTGGTTCCTATTTTAACAGAAATAACATGCATTTTGGTGCTCTCCGTGTCTTGAATGACGACGAGATTGACGCAGGAATGGGTTTTGAACCACATTCTCACGAGGACATGGAAATTATTACGATTCCTTTAGCTGGTGCTATTTCTCACAAAGATAGTCTCGGGAATATTGAAACCGTTTCATTGGGCCAAGTTCAAATAATGACTGCCGGATCTGGCGTAATGCATAGTGAGTTTAACCCTAGCAAGGACCTAACGAGCAAGTTATTGCAAATTTGGATCCTACCGAATCGAAAAGGACACTCCCCGAGGTATCAAACCATATCCTACTCATTAACCCTGGTTAACGAATGGAATCCTATTGTAGTACCATCTTATGAAAAAACTTCTCTTGGCTGGATTAACCAATCTGCTTGGTTGTTTTTGTCAAATTTTGAATCCGGAATAAATAAAAGTTACGCGATGCAAAACAAAATGAATGGTTTGTATGTTTTTTTGATAGATGGAAAAGTGAATATTGCTGGAGTATCACTTTCTTCAAGAGATGCTATTTCATTCAATCATGAAACACGTATTGATTTTCATTTTACAAGCCCATCTAAAATCCTTTTAATAGAGATTCCTATTTAGAAAAAAACTTATGAACCAACAGATTATAGCCGATTTAAACTGGCGTTATGCCACCAAAAAATTTGATTCAACAAAAAAAATCTCAAAAAAAGATTTGGACACACTCTTAAATGTACTCCGATTGGTCCCGACCTCTTGCGGCCTTCAATCCTTGTCTTATCTCGTTGTTAATGATGATGTGATAAGAGAGAGACTCAAAGTAGCTTCTGGCAACCAGAGTCAATTAGTAGACGCTTCTCATGTGATTATTTTTTGCGCTCATATCGATACACCGGATTCATATATTGATTATCTTGTTCACTTAACAGCTGAAGCGCGTGAACTAGAATTAGAATCTTTAAATGGATTCTCTTCTTTTTTAAAATCCTCGGTATCAAAACTTTCACCTAAAGAACTATTAGAATGGAATTCTAAACAAGCCTATATCGCGCTAGGAATGTTGTTACACGCCACAGCTTCACTTAGGATTGACAGCACGCCAATGGAAGGTTTTGACCCTGTTAAATACGATGAAATTTTAGGATTGACTGAAAAAGGACTGAAAGCGGTATTGGTTTGCCCTTTGGGGTATCGCTCAGAAGAAGATGGCTACCAACATTTAAAGAAAGTTAGAAAACCCTTGGACAAGTACGTTTTGTATATTTAAAAAGCGGTATTTAGTACACCTTCTTTTAATGAGCAAGGAGAAACAATCAGTTTTTTAATTCCTAAGTTTTTGATCATCCATCTTATTTTAACAGCTGCGATTGGCGCCATTTTTCTTCGAATAGGGATGATATGTGGATGAAGGTCTCTTTTAATTTGGTCTGAATCGATAATCCAATCAAGTACATCATTTATTTTTTGCATTGGCAATTCAATCGCATCTATTGCATTGGGGAAAGATGATTTATAAATCATTTCGTAAAAAGTTTCAAAGCAACCCGATGCGCCCACCATCACATCACATGATTTCCCGACTATAAATGAAGAAGCTCGTTCTTCTATCCAACTTTCAATGAGTATGACCTCTTTTTCTGTAAGTGGATCGCTTAAGTTTAATTCTTGAAAAATACGGGAAACACCTATATTTAAACTAACAAGCTCTTGTATCTCCCCTTGACTAACGAAAATTAATTCAGTACTTCCTCCTCCAACATCTACAATCATAGCGGGTTCTGTAAATACATAAGAACAAATCACCCCCTCAAAGATAAGCTTAGCCTCTTCTTCACCACTAATCATTTTAACGGTAATTCCAGTTTCATTATGGATTAATTGAATTAAGTCTTTTCCATTGATTGCATCTCTGATTGCAGAAGTTCCGAATGCACGGATATCTTCTACATAATGTACGTCACACATTTTACTAAAATGACTCATTGTTTTGAGTGCTCTAAGGATTGCATCTTTTGTAATCACCCCTTCTTTTAATCCCCCCATACCCAATGCCACACCGTGTTTTTCTGAATGAATCACTTCAATTTTCCCATCGATTACCTCAGCAATAAGAAGGTTGAAGGTATTAGTACCAAGATCTATTACTCCAATTCTTTTATCATTCATGTTTCAGCCACTTAATAAATTGACTTAATCTTAACCTGTGTCCAAATTGTAAAATTCCATTTGTATAGAGTCTACCGGCTAATCTTAAAACAAGTAACGAAGACAATGTCAATATCCCAAATGAAATTACCAACTGGTAGGATTCTCCGGCAGAATACCCCTGCGCTATTTTCACCATACATACCATTGGAGCTGTAAACGGAATGAAAGAAAGGCAAAAAGTAAGAGAACTATCCGGATTTGTCATAGCATAATACCCTCCAAAAAGCGCAATAAACAGAAGTAATACAATTGGAATTATGAATTGCTGACCGTCATTTTCTGAGCCAGCAGCAGCACCTAATGTAGCAAAAAATGTACCATAGAAGATATATCCTGTAATGAAAAAGAGAACGAAATAAAACAACATATTCCCATATTTGATGCGCTCAAAAACGAGCTGAACAAAATCGTTATACGATGAGCTACGGGCAGATTTGAAGCTACCGATATCCTGTTTTGCTTGATTTGTTAGTTGAACAACATCCCAATTAGATGTATCTAATAGATCTGGAAATAAGTAGATACGCATTAATTTCAATCCGATGGCTACAATAATAATCCAAACAATAAATTGAAATAAAGCTACAATTCCAATACCAGCAATTTTCCCAAACATCAATTGCCTTGGCTTTACAGATGCTAATAATACTTCTACAATACGATTTGATTTTTCATTAGCAACACTTCTTAAGATGGTCATTCCGAAAAGAAGTATAAAAAACAATATAATTGCCCCGAAGAAAAAACCTACCCAAGCACTTAAGTTAGCAGATTCGTTCGTAGGATCGTAAATATTTCTAAATCCAATATTGATTGGTTGTTTGATTTTACGGTATTCTTGGATCGTCATTTTTGAATGTTCACTCACAATAAGCTCTTCTATTCTTCTTTCTAAATGAAGATGAATGGATGTGGAGGTAGATAACGAAGGCTTCTTCCGATAAAAAAACAACGCGGATTTATTGATTAATATTTTTTCATTTACTTCAAGTAATGCATCAAAAACCTTGTATTTACTCTCTTTTTCGAAAGTTTTTAGTTCAATGTATTTATTGATAAAAACATAGTTTACAGATTGTTTTTTGTCTGGCATTATTTTGTTATCTAATAACATTGTAGGGTCTGCAATGAGAATGTTACAACTGTCTTTTTCATCACCGCCCGCCAGAAAAAGAGCATAGGTAATAAGAAGTACAACTACTGGACCGAGTAATGCAGTAATGATAAATGAGCGCGTTTTTACTCTTTCAGAAATTTCTCGCTTTGCGATTAACCAATTAACATTCATTCTTTTACAATATTTAATGAACTTGATTTTTGTGTAACTAAATCTATGAATATGTTTTGCATACTGGGCAATACTTCCCAGGCAGCTTCGATTTCGATAGTATCAACCAAGGTTTTTAGTAAACTATTAATCGTTGACGTGTTTCTCATTTTTACATAAGCAACAAAACGGGTTTCTGAAAGCTGCTCGTGGGAAATTAATTCAAATCCAGTCCAGAGAGCAGTTGCAAATGACAACATCGTTCCTTTAAAACGAACAGCAAAGGTACCGTCTTTTAGTTCTTCTCGAATTGATTGAACAGGGCCTTCTAGTATTTTTTTTGATTGGTGGATTAATGCTACTCGATCGCAAATTTCCTCTACACTCTTCATGTTATGGGTCGAAAGTAAAATTGTTTTACCTTCTTTTTTCATTCTTTTTAATTCTCCTTCAATCAATTCAATGTTTACAGGGTCAAAGCCGCTAAATGGCTCGTCTAATATCAAGATGTCAGGATTGTGTAATACAGTACATATGAATTGTACCTTTTGAGCCATGCCTTTAGACAACTCTTCAATTCGCTTATTTTTCCAAGAACCGATGTCAAATTTATCTAACCATTCATTTAGGTTGCTCTGGACTTCCTTTTTTGATAATCTTCTTAAACGACCAAGGAATATTGCATGATCATATACAGTCATTGTTTTGTAAAGTCCCCTTTCTTCAGGTAAGTAACCTATTTTTGATAGGTGCTTCCCCTTCATCAATTCGTTATTGAAACGTACAAGCCCTTTTTCATGTAATACAATTCTATTGATAATCCGAATTAATGTTGTTTTCCCTGCTCCATTGGGGCCTAATAATCCGAAAATCTCACCCTGTTTCAAGGTTAGAGAAACATCATCTACTGCTAATTTCTTGAAAAATGCTTTGGAAATACCTTCAAGTGCTATCATTTGATTCGTTTTTGGCTAATTTAAAGAAAATAATTTAGTAAGCTTACGCATCATGTTTGTTTTTAACAAGCATACGTATTTAAAAAAGTGAAATTTTAAATAAATAGGGATACTATTTTTTTCGTAATGGTAGCACAAGATCAATTTTTCGTTGAATTGCGGTTCACTCTATTTCACTTATCAATTATTAGAAAATGCTTTGTTTGAACTTTTTCTAATTAATTTGCCTGGTTAAATTAAAAAAGGCTATCTCAAAAATCGAGATAGCCTTTCATATAAAATCTAGAATTTCAACTATTTTTTCTTCGTAGAAAGTTCATTGAATTTTGAAACTAAATCTGATATGCTTCATTTTTTTTTTTTTTTGTTTGAATTATTTTTTTATATACAAGGGTATTTCCTCGACCTTGATAAGCTAAAGATAGATTCGTTTGACTTAACTCAATAATATACCAGCAAAGATCCTCATCTATTGATGAAATATATTTGTCAGTTTCTTTTTCAATTGCTTCATCTATATTCGATTCATTCATACATGAAGAGGAAAGAACAAAAATCACATCATCCCAATCTGAACCAGCAGACTTTTCTTTTCTGTGATTTTTCTCAAAAATTATAAAGTTTGATTTATCATTAATTGCTTGCCATTTTCCTTGAAGTAAATCAAGGTTTGATTTTTTAGATTGAGCTTGAGCTTCAATAGTTAGAAGAAACAAAAACACACATAATAATGATTTTATTTTCATATCTTAAATTTTAATGTGGGTTCTAAAAATTCATTTTTGGGCTTGCCTTCAAATTCTGGAGTCAAAGTTAAACTATACTGCAAATTTGTGATTTTTATTTGATTTTCAACTTCTTTAATTGATTTATTTCCTAAACTGCAGTATATTCAATTTGTGTTACACCACATTTCAATCCATTTAAAAATGGATAATTTAGCTACTTTGAGACTAAACTAAGTACCTGGAAAGAGATACATTTTCGAAAATAGCTGTCTATCGTAAGATTTTTGAAGCTATAATTCAGGAGCTAAGTCGAAAAAAATAATCTATTAAATGATTTTAATCGCCACTTGATAATAATTATTTACACCACCTAGCACTTCATAATTAATATAAAACGACTTAGTCCATTCATCAAAGGCCTTAAACTCATGCATTGGAACATTAAATTCATCAAAGAAAATAATATCTCCTTTTTTTAAGAATGGAGTTATTAAAGTAAGCACATATAAAGTAGCTGTGTATAAATCAGCATCCATGTGAATGACCTTTCTCTTGGCTGTATCGTATGAAGCCAAAAACGGCAAAAGAGTTTGCTGAAACAATCCTTGATAATAAAAATGCCTGTTGCCCGGTACAAAAGGTAATTCTTCACCCGAGCTCATATCTCCCTTCTTGAAAGGCCCCCAATCTTCTGGTAATCCAGTAAACGTGTCAAAGCCATAAAATCGAGCATCATCGTGAGTTAGTTTATCAGCCCACCACTTAAAAGAAATGCCCTTAGAAACACCAAATTCTAAATAATCAACAGCATCATTAAGACACTCTCTTTCAATTACATAACTAAATAACTCTTCTCTTTTTGTATACTTGAACGAAAACGAATAAAAATCAGATAGACCTGAATTTTTATGTTTTGAAATCCATCTTGACAAGGCTGATATCTGTCCCAAAAAAGAAAAATAATGAGACGGAATGAGATAGTGTAAGCGGAGAAAAAAAAACAAACCTTTAAACTTACCCCTTAAAAACAATACTCTTTTCATAAATTGATATTTTTTGTAAATGGCAAAATTAATCAAATATTGAATTGAATTTGATATTTAGAAATTTAGAATATTGATCTTCCACGAAAAGGAAGTAAAAATAAGCTTGAATTGTACAATTCAAGTTTTTAAAAAATGTGTACATTACATTCAAATAAGAACGGAATGAAAAGAGCAACACTATCACTTAAAGAGCTATTAGCGATTAAACACTCAATTATACTAGCTCCAATGTTTTTAATTTCAAATACAGCTATGGTTAAGGCAGCTATTGACTCTGGCATTACAGCAGCCATACCTGCACTTAATTATAGAACTACAGAAGATTTACGTATTGCTATACGCGAAATAAAATCACACACAAAGGGTGCCTTTGGGATAAATCTGATTGTAAATAAATCTAACTTTCTTTACAAAGACCAGTTGGATGTTTGCTGTTCTGAAAAAATCTCATTCATAATTACCTCTTTAGGATCACCTAAAGACGTAATTGAAAAGGCACATGCCCAAGGCATACTTGTATTCTGTGATGTTACAGACCTTTCATACGCTATCAAAGTAGAGGCCATGGGTGCAGACGCGCTTATAGCGGTCAATAAAGAGGCCGGGGGTCACTCAGGGACCTTATCTTTCCGAGAATTAATTCCGCTACTCCGAGACGCTTGTTCGATACCCATCATATCTGCAGGAGGCATAGGTACAGCAGAAGAATACAACTCCATACTTTCTTTGGGAGCTTCTGGAGCAGCAATTGGCAGTCTATTTATTGCTTCCGATGAATCTCCCGTGTCTGATGAATACAAGCAAGCTTGCATAGACTATGGAGCTAAGGACATTGTAATGACAACTAAACTCTCAGGAACGCCTTGTACCGTAATCAAAACACCTTACGTTGAACAGATTGGAACAAATCAAAATTGTATTGAACGATTGATAAATAAGAACAAACGTTTAAAAAAATGGATGAAAGCGCTTACTTTTTTAAAGGGAATGAAATCACTTGAAAAAGCGGCTTTCAGTACTACCTACAAAAACGTTTGGTGCGCAGGTCCATCAATAGAACATGTTCGTGAAATTAGGCCAATAAGAGAAATTGTAGCATCATTGGTTAAAGGTCTCTAAAAGTGTATATTTGCATTCAAAATATGTCCTATGATTGAATTATTTCAACACATCCTCCACCTCGATTTCCCATGGATTTTCGAAAACTATCAAACATCTATTTATGTTATTTTATTTTTAGTAATTTTCATTGAAACGGGCCTAGTAGCCATGCCTTTTCTCCCGGGTGATTCACTCTTATTTACCGCGGGATTATTTGCCGCTTCAGGAGAATTAAACTTGAGCTATGTGCTTAGCATACTTGTTATTGCTGCAATTCTTGGCGACAACTGCAACTACTGGATTGGAAGAACCTTTGGTTTAAAAATATTTGAAATTACATTTAGAGGTAAGCCAATTGTAAAGAGAATATACCTTACCAAAACGGAAGAATTCTTTGATAAAAACGGCATTAAAGCAATCATTATGGCCCGATTTGTTCCATTTGTAAGAACGTTCGCTCCTTTTGCTGCTGGCGTGGGGAAAATGGAATACAAAAAATACCTTATATTCGATATATTAGGCGGTTTTTTATGGATTTTTAGTTTAACAATCGCTGGATACCTTCTAGGTGATGTTGCTTGGATCAAAAAAAATATTGACCTTGTTTGTTTAGGAATAATCTTCATTTCGATATTTCCTATGCTTTTATCAATTCTAAAATCTAAACTCAGTTCTAAAAATGCGTAAATTCGGCCTGATAGGGAAATCACTCGTTCATTCCTTTTCAGCTGATTTTTTTCATGATTTATTTGAAAAAAGAGGTGTAAAAGCGTGCTATGAAAACATAGAAATACAAGAAATACAAGAGGTTAAAGAAATATTACACTTTAAAAAATATTCAGGTCTAAACGTAACAATCCCATATAAAGAATCAATAATCCCCTTTCTCGACGAACTAACCGATGAAGCTACTCAAATAGGAGCAGTAAATGTAATTCAATTGAAAAATGGAAAAACAATAGGGCACAATACAGATGCCTTTGGATTCAAACAATCAATCAAACCTTTTTTAACAAATCAACACGAAAAAGCACTCATTATTGGAACTGGAGGAGCATCAAAAGCAATTGAATACGTCTTGTTATCAATTGGAATCGAATGTATTTTTGTATCAAGGAATCCAGCAAAAAAAAAGCATTTCTCTTATTCAGAAGTAAATGAACACATGATTAATGCGTGCAAGCTTATCATTAACTGTACTCCTACAGGCACATATCCAAACACGACAGAAATGCCTAAAATACCCATTGAGTTTCTGAAGTCAACACATTTAGTCATTGATTTAATCTATAACCCTAGTGAATCCCGCCTTTTGAAAGAAGTAAAACAACAAGGAGCAATGACATTAAACGGAGAATCAATGCTCAAAGAACAAGCACTTAAATCATTTGAAATATGGAATTCATAAACGGAGGAGAACTTTTTAATAAGGAACAATTTCAAGACCCTACACACTACTTTTTTCATTCTAGCACCGACAAAAGTCTTGCCCCTACCCTTTCTGCATTAGTCAATACAAATGGTGGATCATGCTGGATAGGCATGACTGAAAAAAGAAAAATCACAGGTGTAAATCCCACCACAGAACTAGAAATGCTAGAAAAACTCTGTACCTCAGGATTTACATCCAAAATTTCTCTTAAAGTAACACAATATACCTACAAGCATTACTACCTACTTTTACTTAATATCAATTATACTAAAGAAAAAATAGCTGTACTCGGTGATTTAAACAATTCATATTTCATTGAAATAAATCATGCAATTCTAATCGCAAATAAAATAATTATTCGATGGTGGTCAAAGTCAGTACCCGAAGTGCCTCACCCAACAAATTACGAATGGTTTATAGCTCAATTTCAATCTGAAAAAATCTGTTCCCTATCCGGATTATATAAACATTCACCTGAGAAAAAAACAGAAATAGAATCAATGCTCGTATATGGATTGGAAAACAATCAACTAAGCATATTAAATCAAGGTGGTGTAATCCATTTTCGGTTAAATATATGAAGGTATTAAAAAAGCTTCATACTGATTCGTAATCCGTTCCAAAGCCATACTGCTAATCCGTTTATTTACCTCTTTTGAATGAGCTTGGTAAAATTTAAATTCCTCCGAAGTAAAATACCCAATAATAACTCCAAGCATTAAATTCTTAAATGAACTATTTTGTTTAAGATAAAGTGTAATCTGTTTTTTTCGAATGACTGAAGATTGTTGCCTAAACGAAGCATCAGATGCCAACAGGTGATGAATGATTAATCGACATATCAACTCATTTTGATATTTCAATATCGGACGGAGTGTTGTATTCTGAAAACGCTCTATCTCATTATAAATCCCTGCTTCTGAAAAATAAATTACAGGTAAAATTTGTTTGATGTTTTCGCTTGCCATTTCAAATAAATAGTCGTTCTAAATCATTAAATAATGTCAATGTATGAAAATAATTAGTATTTTACCAATATTATTCGTAAATTAGATTTATTATTTATAATAATATCATATTAATTAACACATTTACATAAAAATATGGGACGTCCCCCTTCAAAACCCGCAAAATTAAAAGATGGCTTTTACATTGAAGTAAAAAGCGCTGGTAGTGGTGGTATAAGAATAAGAAGAGATACTAGAGAGCAGATGATCCTTGCAGCTGAAGACTATAAAAGGAGTAAAAATGTCACTATTCTAGGTGAAATGAGAAATGACAAATGGGTTAGCGAATAAAGCTTATTTGTTTTTCATTCGTTTATTTAAAGTGGTTTTACACCACTTTTTTTTGTTTTAAAAATTAAAAAATAGTTCAAAAAAAAGGGAGGTTAAAAACCTCCCTTTTAAATTATAATATAATCTAAAATTATTCTCCTACAACTTCAAATTTGAATGTAGGTTTAACACCTTTATGTAAATTTGCTTCAGCTTCAAAAGTACCAACCTCTCTGATTGGATCTTCTTTGATTTTGATTGATTTACGATCGATATCAAAACCTGCAATACGCAATGCATCTGCTAATTGCACTGTATTTACAGAACCGAAAATTTTACCATTCTCGCCTACTTTCGTTACAATTTTAACAGTAACATCTACTAGTTTAGCTGCAACTGCTTCCGCTTCCGCAAGAATTTTTGATTCCTTGTGAGAACGTTGCTTAAGCATTTCAGTGTGTGCTTTTTTGTTTGAAGGTGTAGCTAAAATAGCATACCCTTGAGGAATTAAGAAGTTACGACCATATCCATTCTTTACAGAAACAGTTTCATCCTTATATCCTAATTTATCTATGTTTTTCTTTAAAATAAGATCCATCGTCAAATGTATTAATAGTGTGTAACTCTTTATTTAAGCATGTCAGCAACATAAGGCAACACAGCAATGTGACGAGCTCTCTTGATTGCTTTATTTACGCGAGACTGAAATTTAGCGGAAGTACCTGTGATACGTCTAGGTAAAATTTTACCTTGCTCATTAATTAATTTTAATAAGAAGCCAGCATCTTTGTAATCAATGAACTTAATACCACTCTTTTTGAAACGGCAGTATTTACTTTTTTTAATGTCGATGTTAATCGGCGTTAAATAACGAATATCGTTTTGAGACATTTTTTTTAAATTTTAGTGATTAAACAATTAAGCTTCAACTTTCGGTGACTTAGACTCGCCCATTTTTACCCTGCGTTTTTCAGCATAAGCAATATGTTCTCTGTCCATCTTTACCGTTAAAAAACGCATTACGCGCTCATCACGTTTAAAAGAAACCTCGAGGTTAGAGATTAAACTTCCTTCTCCTTGATATTCCAACAAGAAATAAAAACCTGTTGATTTTTTTTGGATAGGATAAGCCAATTTTTTTAGGCCCCACTTTTCGCTGTGCTTAAGTTTACCGCCAAAAGAAGCGATTTCACTTTCGAATTTTTGCACTGCTTCCTTTGCCTGATCATCAGACAAAACGGGAGTTAAGATGAAAACAGTTTCGTAAGAATTCATAAATGTATGTTTTACGTTAATAATTAATGAAGGCAAAATTACATTTTTTTTGTTCATTAACACTAATTAATAAAAGAAAAGTAAATTTGTTAATTATATATATCAATAATATACCTTTTAATTACCCTATACATGACTATTCAAGAAATTAGACAGCATTTTTTCGAATTTTTTGCAAGCAAAGGACACAAGATCGTTTCTTCTGCTCCTATGGTTGT
>CAMDGH010000051.1 GCA_945897755.1 Chryseobacterium gleum
AAGCGTTCCCCTTTTGTGCCGTACAAATCATCTCCGACAATCGGTGTGTTTAATCCGAGCTGGTGCGCTGCATGAACTCGTAATTGGTGAGTGCGTCCAGTAATCGGGTAGAAATACACCTTTGTTCTTCGATTTTTATGGTCAACTGTTTCGAAGTGTGTGAGTGCAGGTTTACCATATTCGTAACAAACCAATTGTCGCGGTCGATCATCGATGTCTACACGCAAGGGAAGGTTAATTTCACCGGCAGGAATTTTCACAATACCATCTAGTAAAGCAACATAGCGTTTTTTAATCGTCCGTTTTAAAAATTGACTTTGTAAATGTTTATGAATTTCTTTTGTTTTAGCAATAAGCATCAGTCCAGAGGTAGACATGTCTAAACGGTGAACGATAAGTGGTCCTGAAGCATTTGGATATCTCATTTTAACACGTTCATAAACAGAATCCGTGATTGATTTCCCTGGAACGGATAGAAATTCTGATGGTTTATTCACAATTGCCAAGTATTCATCTTCATAAATGATTGGCAACTCTTTTCCGAGTGATGGATTCTTAAGTAAGGGATTTTCATCCATATCAATGCCTGCCAGCATGTGTTTTAATATAGGCTCACATTTTCCTCGACATGCAGGGTAAAATTGTCCGTGTTTTTTAATGTCAGAGCTAGGTGATTTACCCCACCAAAATTCTGTTAATGCAATTGGTTTTAGGTTGTGTAAAAAAGCATATTGTAACAATTTAGGTGCAGCACACTCGCCGGCTCCAGATGGTGGTCTTTGATCTTCTGTAGCATGAAATATGGCTCCTAAACTTTTCATTTCTCCAGCTTGATTAAGAAAGTAATATTGCTCAAATAATTGCTGTTGAAGCGCAGCAGATTTTTCTTTTCTAATCTCTTTTAGAGCATTTATTTCTTGTTGATAACCTATTGTTATCATCTCCATTTTCGTTTTTTCTTCTTTTCCTTTACGGACTAGCTTTTTTAATTCGTATTGTTCATTAGCGCTTTCTAAAGCTAATTTAGCATGAATTAATCCGTATTCATATTCGGTTAAATTTAGTTTTACCTCTTTTCTGATTGCATCACGAATTTCTTTATTTCTTTTTATTTCTTTTTTAACTGTTGCAATTACTTCTTCGTAATATGCTGATTCTTTGATAATATTTTTTTTTGAAATGAGATAATCAGGATTTTGTTCAAGTTTTTCTACTTTTATATTTAGTGTGTTTAATAACTTTTCTTCCTTACGATAAAACCCTTCTTCGGTTAAGATATCAAATACGGGAGGAACAAATGATTTGTGATGATTTTTGCCAGCTAATTTTCCTGAAAAAGCAGAGAGATATCCTATTTCATCGTTTTTTGTTTTTACAATAAGTACTCCAAACATTTTTCCAATACCCTCGCCTTTATCCCCTTCGTCAAGTCCAAAATCATGATCGAAGTCTTTTTTTACGAGTAGATTTTGCAACTGTTTAACTGCAGCTAAACACAATGGATTTGGCTCATAATAAAAGGGAAATGTAAATAATTTAGGAATCGGAATATGTGAGATTTCATCTTTGAATTCATTAAAACAAGAAGGTTTAGTTTGGTTCATAGATTCATTTTTCTTTAATTAAGTCAATAGGTGTTTTTTTTGGAATTTTCACTGGACATAGTATTGCAAAAATAGCTTAGTTTTTTTAGGTTATTCAAATCTTTTCATGTGTAGTTCACCGTTTATTTTTTGATTAATTAACATAATTTTAATTTTTAAAAGTAAACTATTTATTGAAAAGCATCGTTTAGTATAATACAACGTCATAAGAGAGATAAACAATTATTGTAATTTTAATCGATGCGCCATGAAACCTCATTTTTATTCTGACTTTATTTCAAGTTATTCTAGGGAGTACTTTACGAAAGTAGGTTCTGAAATTGACACTCATTTTTTAGATGAATTATATCATTATATTATTTTAAATCCAGATGCTTGTGTTAATGTATATGGAGAATTTTTAGAATCTACCATTCATGCAGCGATTATCTTTAATTATTTGAAAGATTTTTATTTGTCTGTCAATCAAAATAATGAATATCTTGTTTTGTGTAAATTACAGGATAAAAAAAAGCTAGATTCATTGAGTAAAAACTTACTTGACAATCAGTATTTAGCGAAAAGGGCTATGCGAGAAATGTACGAAACGCATACCTTAAATTAAATTACATTAACCACCAATAAAAGGGAGTCAAAATTCCCATAAACATGGCGACCTTTATAATACGATCTATTCTTTTGTACTGAGCCCTCGTTTGATTGTTAAAAAGTAAAAGTATGATACTGATACATATAATCATCGATGAACAAAATAGAGTAAACGTAGCAATGATATGAAGAAGTATTTCTGAGTTTACATAAAATAATAGAAATGAAAAGTAGGCTATTGGAAGTACCATTAAAGTTGCAATAACGATTCTTTTAGCTGCCTTTTTTCCCATTACAATCGGTATTGTTTTAGCTTCTATTGCTAAATCTCCCTCCACATCTTCAATGTCCTTAATGATTTCTCTACTTAAATTCAGGATGAATGAAAAAGAACAAAGTAGTATTATAAAATTTCCGGCATCTAAAAAAAGTTGTTTCCAATATACAATCGTTTGATCTATCGAAACAGGGATTTTTATCTTAGCATGAAGTGAAATGCCTTCAGTATAGGAACATAGTTGATAGAAATGAATTCCACATAACAATACAACCAAAGCCGTTAAACAAGCAATCAATAAATTCCCAATTAAGAATTTTTTCTTTAAATAAATTGAATATATCCATAATGCATTTATTGAAAGTAAATGAATAAATACATACCAATAGGTATGATAACGGATACTGAGATAGATTGATATTAAAAATGCGATGCTATTTAATATCCAATGAGTACTAATTGCAAATCGTTTAGAAAAGTGTTTTGTAATTATTACTGATTCAGGGCGATTTATCCGATCTGCTTTAATGTCAAAATAATCATTTATGCAATTGCCCGCAGCAGCGATAAATAGGGTTGAAACTACCAGAAGTAAATAATCAAAAGGCTCGCTTAGTGCTGTTGGATTTATTTTTCCTCCAATAGAGAAATAGAAGAACCGAATCCCATACATGGTGATTGCGATGATGATTAAATTAGTATACCGTATTAAGTGTAAAAAATGTATCATTTTGTAATTAGTTTGTATTCCGTTCTACGATTTCGTTGATGCGCTTTTTCTTGTTCTTTTGCACTTTTAATACTCATGATGAATGCGTCATTATGTATTGGTGCACTTGAACCATAACCTTTATAGGTCATTCTTTCACTTTCTATTCCTTGGGAGATCAAGTATTCTTTTACTGCGAGCGCTCTTCCTTCTGAAAGTACTTGGTTTTCTGTTGCTGACCCCCTGCTATCTGTATGCCCTCCGATTTCAATCTGTAAGGTAGGGTTTTTACTAAGAAAATCTTTTAATTTGTTTAATTCAACATAGGAAGCATTGCGTAATGTTGTTTTATTTAAATCGAAAAATACATTTGCTAACTCAATTGCTTGTTCATTTCCGATTGGAATTAACGGGATGTCTAGGTGGACGGCTTCTTGATTTTCTTTTTCAATCATGTTAAAGTTTTTTGAAAAGAAATTATAACCAGGATAACTTACTGAAAGAGCATATTCATTGTTTACAGGTAATGAAACTAAAAAAGCCCCTGTTAATTGATCTGCTTCCGAACGCACAATTTCTTTTCCTGTTTCTATTGAGATCAGTTGAAATTTACCTGGTATTGCTTTTTTCGTCTCTGCATCAAATACAAGCCCGTCAAAATAAAGTGTTTTTTCTGGTTGAATAGATGTTGGCATTTCAAAAAAGTAGATGTCTAAGTCACCCATTCCGCCAGCTCTGTTAGATGCAAAATATCCAATCGTTCCGTCAGGACTTACCATTAATGAATTTTCATCGTCTTTTGTATTGATTGGATACCCTAAGTTTACTGGATCACCCCAACGCCCTTGTGCATCTTTTCTGCTAACATACAAGTCATATCCCCCCATTCCAACATGACCCTTAGAAGAAAAGTAGAGTGTTTTTCCATCTGGATGAATCAATACAGATTCCTCTTCATAAATGGTATTGATATTCCCAGGAAGTTTTATTCCTGCGCTCCAGTTTCCATCATCTTGAAGAAACGAAACATAGATGTCTGAATTCCGATTGCCTGATTGATTTTTAACTGTTCGAATAAAATAGAGTGTTTTTCCGTCAGAAGAAAGCGATGGTTGTGTCTCCCAATTTGCTGTGTTTGCTAATCCTGGAAGATTTAATGCATTAGACCAACGAGAACCTAGTTTTTTGGTGATGAACATATCGCAACTTCCTTTGCCGCTTCTCCCCATACCATATTCATAGCCACTAGCATCAGGACATGCAATGAAGATGAGTGTTCTTCCGTCTGCACCTAAGGATGGAGCTCCTTCATTGTTTAATGTGTTGATGTTTTGAGGCATTGGCTCTGCAAGAGACCAAAAATCTTTTTTGAAATGAGAGATAAAAAAATCTTCTTGTTCTTTGAAAGGTCCATGAACTCGATCGTCTTTAATACGCCGGGTGAATAAAATCGTTTTTCCGTCAACGGTAATCGTTGGGTAATATTCTGGGTTGGCAGTATTGATTCCTGGACCGATGTTTATTGGCTTAAATTCACCTGGATTTTTAAGCGCGTCTAGGGCAAACTTACAGCATTCAACGGTAAGTTCTGCTTGTTGAATAAAGATTGGATTGGCATTTTTAAATTGAAGGAATGAGGTCATTTTTTTTAATGCATCTGAATATTCTCCTTCTTTAAACTTTAACATTCCAAGGTAAAAATACGTTGCTCCTGTTTTAGTGTGTGAAGGATTTATTTCGATTGCTTTTTCGAAGTAGCTGATTGCTAATTTTGATTGTCCGATACTTTCTGCGTATTCAGCTCCTAATAAGTATGCTTCAATAAATAAAGGATCTTTTTCAATCGTTTTCTTGATTATTTCTAGACCAATCGTGAAATTTTGTCTGCCATATTCATCTTTGTTTTCTCTTGGTGCAGCTAATGCTTTTTCAAAAAGTTTGATTGCCTTTTTACTTTTTGAGGAATAAGATTGACTCAAACAAACTGAGGTGATAAATGACAGGACAAAAAATACGTATTTCATGTGTTCAAGGTATATTTAGGTATTTATGCGTTTGCAAAGATATTTTCCACTTTGGGTGAATTTTCACGTACTCAATAATGAGGGGCATCATTTCTTCTTTTTTCGACCATTCTGGCTGCAAGAATAATAAGCAGTTTGAATTTATTTTGTCAGCGTGAGTTTCAGCCCAAGTTATATCTGAAGGGTGAAAAATAACAACCTTTAATTCGGATGCTTTTTCGTAAGCTTCTTGAATGGGTTTTTTAAATTTTTTCGGGGAAAAACAATACCAATCAACTTCACCTTTGAGTGAATAACAACCTGAAGTTTCAATTGCAACTTCATAAGATAGGATTTTTAAGGCATCAACGAGACCGCTAAGGTTATATAATGCAGGTTCTCCGCCAGTTATTACAACTAATTTTGTTTGACTGCCTTTCACAAAATGAATGATGGTTTCAATGTCGGTTAATGGATGAGTTGCAGCATTCCAACTTTCTTTCACATCGCACCACACACATCCTACATCACAACCACCAAGACGAATAAAATAAGCAGCTCTTCCAGCATAATAACCTTCTCCTTGAATGGTGTAAAAATGTTCCATTAATGGAAGTTTTTTGCTTTCTGTTGTTGTTCGCATGGTTCAAAATTAACGAAATTTAAATTGATTTAGTATATATTTTACTTAGAAAAATTGAGCTTGAATAGAAAGCCATTCAATATAGGATATGAATTAAAAATCTGTTTTGTTTTTGGATTGATTCAAAAGTCTTCTTTCTTTCTCTTTTTTTTATTGTTCTGCTAATATTGTGGATCTGCTTCCATTTTTCTATTTAGATTTAAGCATCTGATTTTTATTTTAATGCATGTTTTTAATCATATTTTGAGTTATATTTGTTTTCTTTTTTAAAATTATTAAACTTCAATTTATATAAGATGTCTATAGAAAAAACAAGGTATACTGATTCAGAACTTCAAGAATTTAAAGACTTGATAAATAGTAAGTTGGTAGAGGCTGAAAAGGATTATTCCTTGCTTAGAAATTCATTGTCTCTTTCGGATGACCATGGTACATCTGACACAGCTCGTACTTTTAATATGATGGAAGATGGATCTGATACCTTGTCGAGGGAGGAAGTTGCTCAATTAGCAGCTAGACAAGAGCAGTTTATCCAAAATCTTCAAAGTGCTTTAGTTCGTATCAAGAACAAAACATATGGTGTTTGTCGTAAAACGGGTAAATTAATTCAAAAAGAAAGATTAATTCTTGTTCCACATGCCACATTGAGTATAGAAGCTAAAAATATGCAAAAATAAATGCGTAAAAAAACATGTATTGTTGGCTTTATCGTTATCCTTATTTTGATTGCTGATCAAAGTTTAAAAATTTGGGTAAAATCTACATTTTCACTTTTTGATCAACCTTTAAATATCGCTGGAACTTGGTTTAGGATTGTCTATATTGAAAACCCAGGCATGGCTTTTGGAACCACCTTTGGTGCATCAATGTGGTCTAAGTTAGCCCTTAGTCTTTTCCGCGTTTTTGCAATAGGTGGGATCGCTTATTATTGGTGGAAACAAGCGAAAAATAAAGCATCATTGGAATTTTTAATTGCAATTGGGTTCATCTTTTCGGGTGCAATTGGGAATTTAATAGACTCCATGTTTTATGACTTGTTTTTTAAATTTGATCCTTGTATGTCTTTTAATCAAATGGAAGGTTCTGGGGTGTATCAAGTCTGCAGTGATTATGGTAGGTTACAAGTTCGTCATCAGGGGTTTTTATTTGGAAATGTCGTTGATATGTTTCAATTTAATATGCGTTGGCCAAATTGGATGCCTTTCCTTTCAGGCAAAGATGTGTTTTCAGCGATTTGGAATTTAGCTGATGGCTCGATTACTGTTGGGGTGCTTATGGTTTTAATTCGTCAACGTACTTATTTCCCAAAAGAGATAAAAGAACAACTAATTTCCGACAAGGATTTATCCGTAAACGATGATCATAAATGATTCTTTCTCCGGGCTCTAAAGGATGGATTTCAAAGTATCACCAGTTAATTTTAAGTGATGATTTAATTGTTTCTGTAACCAGATTACCTTCTGTGAGCACAGAACATTTTATTTACATAACGCTTGCTCAATCTGGAATTATAGTCGGTTTAGCTAATGAATTAATTTTTGCTAAACATATTGATTCAAGTTTGTGGACGAATGAAGAAAAGTTAACATTGTTATTATTTGAATCTCATTTATTTTTATTTGTTATTCATGGTGGGAATCCAAAAACAGAGTTCACGCAATTTGTGCGTTCTTTACTTGATTTTTATGGAAAACACAATGCATCTTCGGTAACGAAATTCATGAATTATTTTTTGAGAAGTCATGATGATCTTACACTTGAAAGTATATTGGCAAAGCGAACGGATATTTCATTAAGACTTACCGACCAAGCTTTATGGGTCAATTACGTAAGTAATACCTTTGTGTTCTTAGATGTAATACTTTTTTGGGGGTTTATTCAAACAAAAAAACAGTTGGCTATTTCGAGTTATGAAGAATTGGCTTTAGATGTATTAAAGGTGATTGTTGTTTCTGCTTATTCTGATGGAATTATTCAGAAAAAGGAAAAAATGATGTTTGATATTTTTTTAGCGTCAGCAAATTTAAGTGATCAAAAAAGAAAAGAAGCTATTACTTTCTATAAGCATAAACTGAAGTTGTCTGATATCTCAGATCTTTCTTCGAGAGTATGGATTTTCAGACGTTATTTATTAGATATTTCCGTGCTTACTGTATATTCAAAAAATGAATCTTTATTTGAAGAAAAGAAATTTCTCATGAGTTTATGTGATTTGTTCCATTTTTCGAAAATTGACTTAAGTCATTCAATTGGTTATACAGAACAGTTTGTAATTAACAATGACAGTAAACTTCCTTTTTTAAAAGATGCGTCATCAGCTTCTTTTTTATATGAAAATGTTTCTAAGCGTTGGATAAAAATATTAGGAAGAAATAAAGATAAGCTCGCGAATGAATTAAAGCAAAGTAAGGAGCTAATCGTATTGATAAAAAAGTCAACCTCTGAGGAATTATCAAAAGAGGAAAAAGAAAAAGTGAGAACTCAATTTTTAGATATTGTTAAAACAATTCCTTCTTTGGCTATATTTATGTTGCCTGGCGGGGCTTTTGTTTTACCAATAGTACTAAAGGTGATTCCAAAGTTAGTTCCTTCTGCGTTTAGAGATAATGAATTAGAAATACTTCAAGATGAAAAGTAAACGTTTAATTCTATTGGTTTACACCTTGTTGTGTTATTCAAATTTCTTTGTTTTTGCTCAAAAAATTACTGCGATTGCGAAATTAGCTCCGGTCATTAATGAATCATCTGGTCTCGTCTCGTATAATGATTCTATTTTGATTACTCACAATGATAGTGGAGATAAACCACTGCTATATTTTATTAATTTAAAAGGAGAGTTAGTTCATTCACTTGAAGTTCAAAATGCAACTAACATCGATTGGGAGGAGATTACGCAGGATAAAAAAGGGAATTTGTTTATCGCTGATATCGGTAATAATGATAACAAAAGAAAAAATCTGAAGATTTACCGGATTGAATACGCCAATTTTTTAAAGATGAAGTCAGTAAAAGCGGAACTTATCTCTTTTCATTATGCTGATCAAAATCAGTTTCCTCCCGATGAGTCACAGTTAAATTATGATGCGGAATCCCTTGTTTTTTATAATGACTCATTATGGATTTTTACCAAAAATAGAACAGTTCCATTTTCTGGTATCTCGTATGTATATTCCTTACCTTCTAAACCAGGGAATTATGAGATTAGAAAAAGAGCTGAATTGTTTATCGGAAATAAAGGATTTGCAAAAGATGCTGTCTCCGCTGCTGCTATTTTCAATGATCATGTGTATCTAAACACATACAACAGGGTGTTGGTCTATAAAATAAATAATGGTTTATTTACCTATATAAATCAATATGCGACAACTCCATTTTCTCAAAAAGAAGCACTATTTATTAAAAATAAACATACTATTTATTTCACCGATGAGGTTTCGAAGTTTATTGGAGGTGGTCGTTTGTATAAAATGGTTATAAAATGAATGACATTGTTTTAGCTCATTTCGAAGCAGTTATTTTTGACATGGACGGTGTATTGATTGATTCAGAACCGATTTGGAAAATTGCGATGGAGTCTGTTTTTCATTCTGTGGGGTGTAACTTATCTCGAAAAGATTTTCAAAAAACCGTGGGTTTGCGTATTGATGAGGTAATTGATTATTGGTATGCTGTTTCACCTTGGCCAAATGTATCTCCAAAGGACGTTGAAAATGCAATCGTTTCCAAAATGGTTGATTTAATAAGTGAAAAAGGGGTCCCGCTCGAGGGTGTGATCAATACATTATATTATCTCAAAGAAAAAGGAATTAAAATTGGCTTAGCAACTTCGTCTTATCAAGTGTTGATTGAAACTGTTTTGAATACACTTAATATTGCTTCTTTTTTTGATGTAGCTCATTCTGCAGAATTTGAAGCACTGGGTAAACCACATCCTGTTGTTTACCTCTCAACTGCTGCTATGTTGAATGTTTCGCCTCATAAGTGTTTGGTAATTGAGGATAGCTTAAATGGGGTTATTTCAGGTAAGGCGGCGGGCATGACTGTGGTCTGTATTCCTGAAAAGTCTCATGAACCCAACCCTAAATTGGTGTTGGCAGATATGCAATTTGAATCAATGAATGATTTTTTAAAAATGCTGCAAAAAACGAAGTGAGTATGTTAATCGAAATTCAGGATAAAGTTGTTTCAGTCGATTTATTTGAGAAGAAATTTGTCTGTGATTTAGCGGCTTGTAAAGGCGCTTGTTGTATTGAAGGAGACTCTGGAGCTCCTCTTACCTTTGAAGAGGTTTCTATTATTGAAGATGCTCTCGAACAAATTAAACCTTATATGAGGAAAGAGGGTGTTGAAGCGGTTGATAAAACAGGCGTGTTTTATATGGACTGGGATAATGAGCCGGTAACCACTTTGGTAAATGAAAAAGAATGTGCATTTGTTGCATTTGATGATAAAGGGACTGCTTTGTGTGCTATTGAACAGGCTAACAAGGATGGAAAGATTGACTTTAAAAAACCAATTTCATGCCATTTATATCCAGTTAGAATTAAAAAATACAATGATTTTACTGCCTTAAATTATCATTCCTGGGATATTTGCTCTCCAGCTTGTTCTTGTGGTTCTGAATTAAATGTAAAGGTATTTGCTTTTTTGAGAGAACCTCTTATTCGTGCTTTCGGAGCTGGATTTTATTCTGAATTAGAATTAGTGGATCGTGAGATTGAGCAACAAAAAAAAGAGGGTAAGTTCCCAGGAGATACAAACTAGTATGTAGATTTAGCATGTTTGTTTTCAAGATAAGGATTGGGAAATGATTCTATCTAGTTTTACTTATATTTGCAATTTACGAATGAAAATGATATGAATTTAAGAGCGAAAGAGTTAACTATTTATAATTCTCTTACTGGAAAAAAAGAGTTGTTTAAGCCGATTCATGACCAATTTGTTGGTATGTATGTGTGTGGCCCAACGGTTTATAATTATGTTCATTTAGGTAATTGCCGTACCTTTATTTCATTCGATTTAGTATATAGATACCTCATTTATCTGGGGTATAAAGTGCGGTTTGTTAGAAATATTACCGACGTAGGACATTTGGAAAATGATGCTGATGAGGGGGAAGATAAAATAGCTAAAAAAGCGCGCTTAGAGGAAATTGAACCAATGGAAATCGTTCAAAAGTATACGCTAGATTTTCATGCTGTTTTACGGAAATTTAATAATCTACCTCCTAATATTGAGCCAACAGCAACAGGTCATATCATCGAGCAAATTGATATTATTACTGATATTATTGAGAATGGTTTTGGTTACGAAGTGAATGGTTCTGTTTATTTTGATGTAACTAAATACAATGATTCTTTCCCTTATGGCGAATTGTCAGGGAGGAAAATTGAAGAGTTGATGGCTGGTACGCGCGACCTAGATGGTCAAGATGAAAAACGTAATCCAATTGATTTTGCTTTATGGAAGAACGCTTCTCCTTCTCACATTATGAAATGGTCATCGCCTTGGGGCTTTGGTTTTCCTGGATGGCATATTGAATGTTCTGCGATGAGCACCAAATATTTAGGCCCACAGTTTGATATACATGGTGGTGGTATGGATTTGAAATTCCCTCATCATGAATGTGAAATTGCTCAAGGTTGTGCGTCTACAGGTAAGTCACCTGCTTCTTTTTGGATGCATGGTAATATGTTGACTTTAAACGGAAAAAAAATGTCTAAGTCTACTGGTAATACGCTTCTTCCAGATGAATTGTTTACTGGGAATGAACTTTTAGGAAAAGGATTTACACCAATGGTGGTTCGCTTTTTTATGATGCAGGCACATTATAGAAGCACCTTAGATTTTACTTCCGAAGCACTCGCTGCTGCGGAGAAAGGATTTGAAAAACTAATGGATGCGATTAACACACTCTCTGATTTAATATGTTCTCCTGAAACAAAAGGCGCTGCTGTAGATAAGCTTGTCGATAGTTACTACCAAGCGATGAATGATGATTTTAACACTCCTGTTTTAGTTGCTAATTTATTTGAAACAGTAAAATTCATCAATGCGGTAAAAGATAAAAAAGCGTCTATTTCTTCTGATGATTTATCTTTTTTATCGAAAGAAATGAATGGATTTGTTTTTAATGTGCTCGGTTTAAGTAAATTGACTTCGGATGATAACTCAAAATTAGCTCGAGTAATGGATTTGGTTTTAGAACTTCGTCAACAAGCTAGAGATATCAAAGATTGGACTACTTCTGATAAAATTAGAGATGGTTTAGCTGGGGCAGGCATAGTGGTTAATGATGGAAAAGAAGGATGTAGTTGGAAATAATATGCGCATGAAATTATAAGTATGATTACACCGGTTCACGAAAAAAAAATATTTTTAATTGATGCTTTTGCATTAATTTACAGGGCTTATTTTGCTTTTGCTAAAAATCCCCGTGTAAATTCAAAAGGTCAAAATACTTCTGCTGCATTCGGCTTTACGAATGCTTTGATAGATGTTATAAAAAAAGAGGCGCCAACACACATTGCCGTTGTGTTTGATGCTCCGGGTGGTGCAACAAATCGAATGGAAGATTTTGCTGCCTATAAAGCAAATAGACAGGAAATGCCTGAAGATATTCGCTCGATGATTGACCCAATTAAACAAATTGTGGAGGCCTTCAATATCCCTATTCTATTGAAGGCGGGGTTTGAAGCAGATGATGTGATTGGGACTTTAGCTAAGATTGCTGAAAAAAAAGGGTATTATACTTATATGATGACTCCCGATAAAGACTTTGGTCAGTTGGTTTCGGAAAAAATTTTTATTTATAAACCAGGTAGGGGAGGGGATCCTGCTTCTATACTTGGTATTGCTGAGGTTTGTGAAAAGTTTGATGTCGATGATCCATTAAAAGTGATTGATATTTTAGGACTATGGGGAGATGCATCTGATAATATTCCAGGTATTCCCGGCATTGGAGAAAAAACCGCGAAAAAATTGATTCAAGAATTTGGATCAGTAGAAAATTTAATTTTAAATGCGTCTAAATTAAAAGGTAAACAACAGGAAAACGTCATTAATTTTGCTGAACAAGGGATTTTATCAAAAAAATTAGCAACTATCATCTTAGATGTAGATGTTCCTTTTGATCCTGATCACTTAAAAATGTGTGATCCAGATGTTGATAAAGTCAAACAAATCTTTACGGAACTAGAATTTAGAAACCTTGCAAAACGAATTATAGGAGAGGATATTGTGATTTCATCACCTGTAAATACAGGAGTGCAATTAGATTTATTTGGAACTCAAAGTTTATTGGAAATTCAAAAACCAATTGAAACACGTTCATTTAAGACCATTGTAACTGAAAAGCCAAGCTATCATTTAATTAGTTCATTGGAAGAACGTACTGAGTTGATTCAGTTGTTGATGCAACAAAAAACAGTTTGTTTTGATACTCAAACAACAGGGATTGAGTCTTTAGAAGCTACACTGGTAGGGATGTCATTCTCATTCAGGCCAAGGGAGGCTTTTTATGTTCCATTCCCTGAAAATAGGTTAGAAACTCTTTCTGTATTGGATTTATTTCGTCCTTTTTTTCAACATAATTCGATTGAAAAAGTAGGACATAATCTTAAGTATGACCTGCAAGTGTTAGATAATTATTCCGTTGAAGTCAATGGTCCTTTTTTTGATACAATGATTGCTCATTATTTGATTCAACCAGAATCGAATCAAAATAGGGACTTTTTAGCTGAGTATTACCTTTCTTATAAGACGATTTCTATTGAAACACTGATTGGTAAAAAAGGAAAAAACCAAGGTAATACGAGGGATCTACTGCCTTCTGAAATGACAGATTACGCTTGTGAAGACGCGGATATTACTATGCAATTAAAAAACATTCTTTTTCCGGAAATTCAAAAAGATCATTTGAAATTACTTTTTTATGATGTCGAAATGCCTTTAGTTCGTGTTCTCCAAAAGATGGAAAAAGAAGGTATTGCTATTGATGTTAGTGCCTTGAGTGATTTTTCTTTTCGCCTTCAAGAGGAAGCTGTTTTGTTAGAATATGAAATTAAACAGATTGCAGATTCTGATTTTAATATAGATTCTCCTAAACAATTGGGTGAAATTTTATTTGACAAGATGAAGATTTCTGAAAAAGGTAAAAAAACGAAATCAGGACAATACCAAACTTCTGAAGAGGCATTGGAGCAATTTAAAAATGATCATCCAATCATTAATAAGATTTTGGAATATAGGCAAATTAGAAAATTAAAAGGAACTTATGTTGACCCACTTCCTTTATTGAGGTCTTCAATTGATCAGCGTGTCCATACTCACTATATGCAAACGGTTACTTCAACAGGTCGACTAAGCTCAAATAATCCAAATCTTCAAAACATACCAATTCGGACTGAAAAAGGGAGAGAAATTAGAAAGGCTTTTATTGCTCGTAATTCTGATTATAAAATAATGTCAGCTGATTATTCTCAGATTGAATTACGTATAATTGCTGCTTTAAGTGGCGATGTAAGTATGGTTAATGCCTTCATTCAGGGGGATGATATCCATAAAGCTACTGCAGCAATGGTGTTTAAAATACCAATTGATGAAGTTACGTCCATGCAACGAAGTGCAGCAAAAGCAGTTAATTTTGGTATTATTTATGGTCAATCCGCTTTTGGATTAGCTCAAAGTCTTGGTATAGCTAGGTCGGAAGCAAAAGAAATGATAACGGCTTATTTCTCTCAATTTAATACTATTAAGTCATATATGGATTCAATGGTAAATGATGCTAGAGAACTCGGTTATGTTGAAACGATTATGAAAAGAAGGAGGTATTTACCGGATATCAACTCGGCGAATGCAATTGTAAGGGGATACGCAGAACGTAATGCGGTTAATGCTCCTATTCAAGGTTCTGCAGCTGATATCATCAAATGCGCTATGATTGCCGTAGATAAAGCAATGTCAGATCAAAATCTTAAATCAAAAATGCTTTTGCAAGTTCACGATGAACTCGTATTTGATGTCCATGTTTCTGAAATTGAATTAATGAGTAGTTTAGTTAAACACGAAATGGAAAATGCGATTTCGATGGCTGTTCCTATGGAAATTGCGTTTAAATTTGCAGATAATTGGTTGGATGCTCATTAATGGTTTAGTGATGAAAGTTTTTTTAGCGATTGGTTTTGTCTGTTTTTCCATGTTGTGTTTTTTTTCACAATCAGTCTCTGAAAATCAATTGTTATGGAAAATTACGGGTAAGAAATTAAAAAAGCCAAGTTATATTTTTGGTACTTTTCATTCAAATGACCCTAGGGTTTTTCGTTTTTCGGATAGTACTTACAATGCTTTAATGAATGCTGATGCTTTGGTTATTGAAGCGGATATGGCTAGTTTGTTTTCTAGAACTGATACCCGTTTGTCAAAACCTTACTTGATGTATGATGCTTCAGGAAACCCTTATACTACCAATAGTAAAGCTACTAAAACAAGGTATGGAAATGAAGATGGTCGTCCTCAATTTTTAGACTTATACCTTCAGTTGCTAGCTTTCAACAGTGGAAAAAAAGTATTTGCTCTTGAGTCGATAGAGGAACAACTTCACATTTTTGATTTGTTGAAGGCTCAATCAAAAATGCCTGGCGCTTCAGCGGTAGAAGCAGTTTCTCAAGAAAAAATTATTTCAGCATACATTGCAGGTGACATTACTAAAATTAGAGATTTTTTAAAATATCAATTAGCTAAAAAGAAAGATGCTTATCAATGGATAATTTCTGATCGTAATCTTGTTATGGTGGATGGTATTGACACATTATGTAAAAAAAACAGTCTCTTTATTGCAATTGGTGCTGCTCATTTGTCAGGTCCTGAGGGGGTTATAAATCAATTAAGAGAGCGCGGATATAATGTAAAACAAGTAAAAGCTACTTTTTCTAAAGCTCCTATTGCCAGTGCGATTTCATTATCAGAACAAAATTATTTTGAATACTCTGATTCTGATGCTCGTTTCAGTGTCGTTTTTGGAGGAAAACCCTTAATTACCGAATCGAGCTATCATAAAGAAGTCGTATATCAAGAGTTGGGCCAGGGTAATTCATATGTCATTGAGACATCAGCATTAACTTCTGGTTTTGATTTGAAATCCTATGTAAATGCAGTTTTTAATAATCCTATCAAAAGTGCGATATCTAAAATAGAATTAGATAATGGGATAGAAGCATATGAGGGTCTTTCTGTTACTTTTGGAGCAGGACTTAGCTGGAGACGTATCTTTGTTTATCAAAATAAGTTGTATAATTTATCTTGTTTTGGAGGTAATAAATTCATGAGCTCTGATCGGCCAAAACGTTTTTTTGATAAAATTATTTTATTTTAATCTTTAAATCTAGTTCACGATCAATCTTGTTCAGGAGTTGTTTCAAACTGAATTTTATATCTGTTTTTAATATGGATTATCATTTATTTTACACCGACTAAAATGTTCCTAATTTCTATTTTTTAGTTGTGTTCTTCTTATTAATTTGTTTGTACTTTTACTGCTGTTAAATTATCATTGATGAAATTATTTTTAGGATTCTTTTTTCTCATTTCATTCTTATGTTTCTCTCAAGAAAATAGTGCTCCATTGTCTAATAGTGAAAATAAAGGAGTGTTTTTTTATTGGGGTTGGAATAGGGCGCTTTATTCTGTATCAGACATTACTTTTACTGGCTCAGACTATGATTTTTTATTAGATGATATAAAAGCATTTGATCGACAAAGCCCGTTTACGATGGATAACTATTTGAATCCTTCAAATATTACAATTCCTCAATATAATTTTCGATTGGGTTATTTTTTAAGCGATAAACATTCGATTTCTTTTGGAGTGGATCACATGAAATATGTAATGAAAGACTATCAAAAAACACATATTACGGGAACGATTTCAAGGTCTGGAACTGCTTATGATGGCGTTTACGAATCTACGGAGTTTGATGTTACGCCTGTTTTCTTGAAATTCGAACATACCGATGGTTTAAATTATTTAAACCTAGAATACAGGAGACACCATCATTTGTTCTGTAAACGTAAATGGAGTTTCAATTTGTCTGAGGGTATAGGTGGAGGTGTTTTAATACCAAGAACTAACACGACACTTATGTTAAATCCTAGATTTGATCAGTTTCATGTGTCAGGGTTTGGAATTGGTGCTATTTTAGCATTGAATGTTTCTTATTCGCGGTTTTTTATTCAAACTGAAGTTAAACCGGGATATATAAATATGCCATCCATTCGTACAACCATGTTTCCTGAAGATAAAGCGAAACAGCAGTTTTTCTTTTTACAGTCAAATATACTCTTTGGTATGAATATAGGTAAGTTAAAAAAACACTAATTAAATTGCGAAAAAATGATTAGGTCTTTGATTTTTATGAGTGCTTTTTTTCTTTTGCTTTTTTTCTCCTGTAAACCAGAGGTTTCTGTCAATGCTAAATTAAATGGAGATTGGGTTTCAACCGACCTTTCTGAACATCTTTCATTTGTGAAAGATGGAAATGGAGGTCTCATTTCAAAAAAAATTAAATTAACTACTAAGGATAGTCTCCTGAAAGGGTCATATACTATTACTAAATATTCTACCATTACGCTGGCCTTTCCAACTCATTTACAAACAGGATATCGTTATATAACTGAGGTCTTCGATATAGTGAATATTTCCGTTGATAAATTGTCTTTAAAGGATCAACATTCTGGCGCTGTAAAAACATATTTAAAAGAATAAGTGTAGTTGGTCTCTCACGATTCAAATCTTCATTGTCTATTAATACGTTAACAACATTTGACTCATTTATTCACTTCCAATATAGTTCCCCTAATAAAACCCCAGCAGTAAATTCGGAAATTACATTTTACCCACGAGGTATAATGAAAAAATCTTGATTTTATTCAAACAGAAAGGGTAAACCATTTTATAAAACGTGTAACATAAAATCAATCAAGAAGAGACTTTAATTTGAAGTTATCGACACTTAAAATAGTTAATACAATTCCACTAACACTTCATTTTTCCTGTTAAAAACTTCATAGGGCGCATTGTACCCAAAAAAATAAAATTTGTTCGAATACTTTATGCCTTCTGAATCTAAGGCAGCTTTTAAATTTTGTTTATACTGCTCAAGTTTTGTATCATTGGCCCAACCATTAAAACGTATTGCAGCAACTATTTTTGCGGGTTCTTCCTTAAATTCTATATCGGATTGTTTAGGTTTAGGAAGCGTTTCCTTGTTCAATTTCTTTGGCACCATAAACATCATCGTCATCGTATCTTCTAAGGACATTGATACAGGGGATGTCATTGAAATTTTTTCACTGCGATCATTATTACCGAAAATATATCCCGCTAAAATAGAAAAGCCCTGACTTGAAGCATTTTTATATCCTTTTTTGGAGAGTTTAACAGAGGTAAATAATCTTGCTTCATAACTTCTTATTTCAAATCGGTCGTATTTTTTTTTGACTACATACGGGTAAGTTTC
>CAMDGH010000052.1 GCA_945897755.1 Chryseobacterium gleum
TCAATTTAGAAGCTGGAGTAACACTAAAAACACCTCCATTAGGTGGTGACACAGTAGGCTTTGGATTCGTTTCAGACTTACAAAAAGAGGATTTAGAATAAGTTATGGTATTCGGACAAACAGAATTAAAACAATCAGTAGTAGTATTATCATTAAATTTAATTTGAGGATATATATACCTTTTAGTATTTGCGTAATCAGATGTATTGTTTCCTTTGTAGCTTCCAACATTCCTAATATGAGTTTGATCTGAATCATTTAACAAAGCAAAATAAGTATCAGTAGGTTGAGCTGATTGAGGACTAGTTTTTTCTATATATACAACCAAAGAACTTGTTCCATCATATTTAAATTTTGAAGCGAACTTAACGTATGTTTCACATACAGATTGAGAAGAAAAAGGGATTTTAAAGCTGAGATCCCCAGAAAAGACTTCAACGGCATTTGGAGGTAAGGTAGGTTTATTAATAGACGTAAAATAAGTAGTTGAAGAATGGTACAAATAGATCTTAACATCTTTAAAAATTCTAGTTTTTCCTGCACCTTGATTGTCATATTGTAAATTCCATCTTAAACTAGATAACTCGTTCTGACCAGGATACAATCCATTTTTAGTCATATCTTGCTGCGAATATACTGCTCCATACCAACCCTTCCCTGATTCAAATGCGGGCTGCCAAATCACATGATCAGCAGTAGATGAACCAGACCAGCCGGTAAATAAATCGATTACTTGTTGAGAGTAACATGAATTAAAGAAAAAAGTAAAGAAAAAAAATAGAAATGATATTTGTTTTTTTAAATTCGATGTAGACATTTGAAAGTATAATTTAAATAAAAATAAAATGGAATCTTTTTTAGAGACGTTAGAATTATTAAAGAGTTGCTAGTAATACAAAAATATCCAATAATTTTACATATATTCATGCTGTTTAAAAAATAAAATTTGCACATCAATAAAAATTTTATAAATTTGCAGCTATTATTAAACAAACGTGTTTAATTTATTAAGCGGATATGGTGAAATTGGTAGACATGCCAGACTTAGGATCTGGTGCCGCGAGGCGTGTGGGTTCGAGTCCCTCTATCCGCACCAATGTTAATATAAAAAAATGGTATAAGTAACCCTTATGCCATTTTTTATGCCTAATTTTTATTTACAAAAGACTTAAATTTAATAAAATGAATGTAACTCGAGAAGATTTAAACGATACAAATGCAATTATAAGGGTAAAAATAACTCCTGAAGATTATGGGAAAAATGTAGCCTCTACCATTGAAAAAACTAGAAAAAATGCAAAAACTCCTGGTTTTCGTCCAGGACATGTTCCAGTAGGCGTTATCAAAAAACAATATGGAAAATCCATTTTAGGAGAAGAATTAAACAGGATCGTAAATCAAGCACTGAATCGATTTATTACTGAGCACAAAATTGAAATTTTAGGTAATCCTATACCACTTCAAAATGAGGAAATAAAAGGAGATTTTAATGCGCCTGATGAATTTGAATTTTCATTTGAAATTGGCTTGGTACCTGCAATAAGTTTGGACAAAACATTGCAAGCTGAATTCAACTATGTGAAAGTAAATGTAGATTCACAATTAATTTCAAAACAAATAGACGATTTACGAAGACGTTATGGAAAGTTAGTTTCTTCCGAACAAATTAGCGCTACAGATCTTGTAATGGCTCAATTTACAGAATTAAATGTAGACGGATCAATTAAAGAAAATGGAATTGTTCACTCTTCTACCATCTCAATGGAATTTATTGAAGATGAGGTATCAAAAAAAGCGTTAATCGGAAAAAAAGCAGCTGATTCAATCCAAGTCAACCCTGCCCTAGTTTCAAAAGGAGGAAAAGATACAGCAGCAATGTTAGGCATAACTGAAGAACAACTTTCAGAAATATCTTCAATTTTCGAATTAAAAGTTACAGAAATTCGTCATATGGAATTAGCCGACTTAAGTCAGGAATTATATGACAAAGTATTTGGTGAAGGAGATATTAAAAGTGAAGAAGAACTCAACTCAAGAATTAAAGTTGACTTAGAGAAAATGTTTTCAACCGATTCTGACCGATTACTCACGCGATCTGTTTATGACCGATTAGTTTCAGAAACAAATTTAGAACTCCCTTCTGATTTTTTAAAACGTTGGATTCAGATTTCATCAGAAAAACCGATTACTTTAGAAGAAATAGAATCTCAATTTGATGGCTATGAAAAAAGTATGAAATGGCAATTAATTCAAGGACATATCTTCAAGAAAAACGACATTAAATTAAAAAACGAAGAAGTCATTGATTTTACAAAAAACCTATTGGTTTCTCAATATGCACAATATGGCATACCAGCACCTGAAGAAAAAGAATTAATTCAATCAGCGATTCAGGTTCTTGAAAACAAAGAAGAATCTGCTCGTATTTTTGACATGCTTTCAGAAGTTAAATTAACTGAATACTTTAAATCTACAATAAAGCTAAATGACAAACTAGTTAGTTATGATGAATTTATTGAAATAGCATCGAAATAATTGAAATAAAATCAGTCTAAAAGGAGGTTTTGGCCTCCTTTTTTTATTTATAACTATATTTAACCTAAAAAATGGACTATGGTAAAAGAAGCATATATCGTTGATGGAGTACGAACAGCCATCGGAAATTTTGGAGGAACATTATCAGGAGTTCGAGCGGATGACCTTGGAGCAATCGTCTTAAAATCAATCGTAGCTAAATTTCCAAGTTTAGACCAATCTTGGATAGAAGAAGTTTTTATGGGATGTGCAAATCAAGCAGGTGAAGATAATAGGAATGTAGCTCGTATGTCCTCTTTATTAGCGCAACTTCCTTTAAATATAGGTGCAGAAACAATAAACAGACTATGTGCTTCCGGAATGGCAGCAACTGTAAACGCCGCAAGAGCAATCAAAGATAATGCGGGAGATATATTCATTGCAGGAGGAGTAGAACACATGACAAGAGGACCATGGGTAATGTCTAAAGCATCGAGCGCATACGGCAGAGATTCCCAATTATTTGATTCATCATTTGGTTGGAGATTTATCAATCCAAAAATGGAAGAACTTTATGGAGTAGATAGTATGGGAATGACCGCTGAAAATTTAGCCACTAAATTTAATATTTCTCGGGATGCACAAGATTCATTTGCATTATGGTCACAACAAAAAGCAACTATCTCGCAACAAAAAGGGATTTTTGCGGAAGAAATAACACCCGTAATTATTCCACAAAAGAAAAAAGACGCCTTAATTTTTGACCAAGATGAATTTATTAGACCAGATACAAGCTTTGAAACACTTCAACAATTAAAAGCAGCTTTTTCAAAAGATGGATCTGTGACAGCAGGAAATGCTTCAGGATTAAATGATGGAGCAGCAGCACTATTAATATCTTCCGAAAAAGGGTTAATAAATAATAACCTAGAGCCAAAAGTTAAAATATTAGCTGGTGCAGTAGCCGGAGTTGAACCACGAATTATGGGGATAGGTCCTGTTTACGCAACACAAAAAGTACTCAAGAGAGCAGGGCTAACCCTAGATCAAATGGACGTAATTGAAATGAATGAAGCATTTGCAGCACAAGTATTAGCATGCACAAGAAGTTTAGGCTTAGCGGATAACGACCCCCGTATTAACCCACATGGAGGAGCTATTGCTTTAGGTCACCCACTAGGAATGTCTGGAGCGCGTATCATTCTTTCAGCAACAAACGAATTAATAAGAAGTAAAAAAAAATATGCATTAGCCACCATGTGCATAGGTGTAGGACAAGGCTATGCCGTAATACTTGAAAACGCTACCATTTAAAAAGATGAATGAATTTAATCAGATACGACTTAACACTAAAAATAAAGTCTTGTAAAAATCATTTTACTTAAACACAAATTCATCATTAAAAAATAACAAAAAAAATGAAAAAAATGATTTGCGTCATTGTGACCATTATATCAATGACGCCATTTTCATCAAACAGTCAGAACAACACACTTCAAAAAAATTATCATGGATCTTTCATAGTCGTGCCTATTGAAGCTCCATTTATTAAAACAAACGCTATTAATTCAGCGCTAATCGAAAAAGCACTTCCCCCAATAAAGACCCCATCTATCTTATTTGGTATAGGTATACAATTATACTCTTCAAATGTTATTACCCTTATTTCATACAGCAAGAACACGAGTATCTATTACCAAGAAAATTTTGAAACACGATTGAGCTATAAAAGTATTGGGATAAACATCGGTTATAACCTTCTCAGATCTCCTTCTATTTCTTTTTACCCCTATGTAGGATTAAAGAGAATCATTTTAGATTATCAAAGTAATCAAGAACAGCAAACAGAGGTAAGCTTTGAGAATTATCTCCAAAGTAAACACACCTATCATTCATTAAGTACAGCAAAGAATTGTATTGACCTTGGACTTGGGCTATCTAAACAAAAAATATTTTTGATAAATCTAAAAGCAGGGTGCTTACTCTTAAACGAAACAAAATCATGGGAAACAAATCATAAAGAAGTTAAAATAATTGATGCTCCTTTGATACGATTTAATTACTATATCCAATTAACCCTAGGATTAGGGAATCTACTTAACGAAAACGAACTACAACGACTCAGAAAAAAAGAAAAAAAAGAACCTGTATACTCCTTATGATTTACTTTTTTTAATCAGATTAATTGCATCCTGAATCAAATCAGATTCATAGCCTTTTGAAGACAAATACATAAAAACTCGTTTGTAATGGCTCATTTCGTTGTCCTTAGCAAATTTTTGACCATCCTTTTTTTCAGTAAGATGAATTAAATTATCCCAATATAATTCAGTATCACATCTTAATAAACAAGCTGAAATCAGTTCTCTAGGAATTTTTTTTTGATGAAGGGCCATTCTTATTTTAATTTTACCCCATTTTTTAATCCTTATTTTACCAGAAATAAAAGACTCTGTGAATCTCAACTCATTTAAAAATTGAGTTTCAGTCAAATGAATAATTAGAGAAGAAATTTGAGACTCATCAAGTCCAAAAGAAGTAAGCTTATTAACAACTTCAAAAGTGCACCTATCTTGATAGGCGCACCATGATTCAATTTTAACACGAGCAACCTCAACTGATAGATTACCGTTATCGAAATTCATTTAGAATATAATTTCCTCATTATCCGAATTATGAAAAGAGTATTCTAGCAATTGATTAGCAACAACCGCACGAACAGAAACCCATTTTTTGTATTTCATATACCATTTCATTTGCCTAGATAAAATACCTTTTTTAAAATAAGCTTCTAAATAAGGATGGACAAGTAACGTTAATTTAGCTTCCTTTTTATCTTCTAACAAATATTGTAAATTATTTTCAATTTCTTCAGCAAACAAAATAGTTGCTTGGACTTCCCCTGTACCATTACAGGTAGGACAAGTTTCGGTAGTTTTAATTTCAGTTTCGGGACGAACACGTTGCCTTGTAATTTCAACTACGCCAAAACGAGATGGAGGTAAAACATTGTGTTTTGCACGATCCATCTTCATAAAATCTTTTATCTTTTCAAATAAAATTTTATTATTTTCTCTCTCATGCATATCGATAAAATCGATAGCAACAATTCCACCCATATCTCTCAATTGGAGCACACGTGCAATCTCTTCCGCTGCTTCTACATTTGTAGCTAATGCATTTGACTCTTGACCATCAGCACCTTTTCTATTTCCACTATTTACATCAACGACGTGCATAGCTTCCGTATGTTCAATAATCAAATACCCTCCACTCGGAAGTGGAACTTTTTTACCAAACAAGGTTTTTATTTGTTTTGAAATACCAAACTTCTCAAAGACATCAATTTTACTATCGTAATACTTTACAATTTTTTCTCTTTCAGGGGCAATACTAGTAACATAATCTCTGATTTCATCAGAAAGTGTTTCATTATTGACATAAATATTAGAGAAATCACTATTGAGTAAATCCCTTAAAATAGAAGCCGTTTTATCAATTTCACCCAACACTTTTCTTGGAGGAGTAGCCGTTTTCAATGCATCATACATTGTCTTCCACTTATCCATCAAATTAGTCAAATCCTGTTGAATTTGCTCTGATTTTTTATTTTGTGCAACAGTCCGGATAATCACACCAAAATGCTTGGGCTTAATCTCTGCAAGGAGTGTTTTAAGACGATCTCTTTCTGAAGCGTCTTTGATTTTTTGTGAAATAGACACCTTGTCTGAAAATGGAACGAGTACAATATATCGTCCCGCAAGGGTAATTTCAGCACTCAAACGAGGACCTTTTGTTGAAATAGGTTCTTTAGCTACTTGAACTAAAATAGGCTGTGTGGAAGATATGATTTCCTCCATTTTACCTTCTTTTGTTATTTCTTTTTCCAGTTTAAAATACTGCAAATCGGAAACTTGTTGCTTGCCTTGAAGCGTGTCCTTAGTGAATTTATGAAGCGAATTGAACTGTGACCCTAAGTCAAGATAATGCAAAAAAGCATCTTTCTCATACCCTACATCCACAAAAGCTGCATTCAAACTGGTGACTGTTTTACGGACTTTACCTAAGTAAATATCTCCAACTGTAAAATCAGTATTTCCTTTTTCTTGGTGCAGTTCAATAAGCTTTCCATCACGTAACAAAGCAAGCCATATTCCATTACTTCTGGAATCTACTACTAACTCTAAACTCACGAAAGCTTATATTAAATATTAAAAATAGAATAACTTAGTAAGAGAACTTACTAAGTTACCCAAGAACAGTATTAAAAGAAATTATTTTTTCTTCTTGTGACGGTTTTTTCTTAATCTTTTTTTACGCTTGTGCGTAGCCATTTTATGTCTTTTTCTTTTTTTTCCACTTGGCATAATATTCTATATTTAACGATTAAACAATTATTAATTTCTTATTAAAAAAAAGCTCCTGTATATGACAACAGGAGCACAAAGATACAAATTTGATTTAATCTCACGACATTCGTGAAGGATTAATTTTCAATTAACAAGGATATTAGTCTTTACCTCTTCAATAAATACTTTTGCAGGCTTGAAAGTAGGTATGTTGTGAGCAGGAATGACAATTGATTTTTGAGCTGTTATGTTTCTCCCAATCTTTTCTGCTCTTTCCTTTACAACAAAACTTCCAAAACCTCTTAAATATACATTTTGACCATTTGTCATTGAAGACTTTATGGTAGACATAAATGCTTCAACTGTTTTTTGAACTTCTAGTCTTTCCAATCCCGTTTCCTCAGTAATCTGTGCTATAATATCTGCTTTAGTCATACTTATTATTATTATTTTTGTTAGTAGGTAAATATAATTATTTAAAATTATATTTGGAACAATAAATGATAAAAAAAATAAAAAAAATCGACCAATAATGAATTTTAGCCGACTAATAACAAATTGGTATGAATTAAATAAAAGAAATCTTCCATGGAGAATTACAAAAAACCCTTATTTTATTTGGATTTCAGAAATAATTTTACAACAAACTCGCGTAAACCAAGGGATTAGCTACTACCATAAATTCACTTTTAATTATCCAACGATAGGCGATCTGGCTGCAGCTAGCGAACAACGGGTACTGTCTGATTGGCAAGGTTTAGGGTATTATCAACGTGCAAGAAACCTTCACGAGACCGCAAAAAAAATTACAACTGAATTTGACGGTAAATTCCCTGAAAAATTTGAATTGATAAAATCCCTAAAAGGAATCGGCGATTATACAGCATCAGCGATTGCTTCTTTTGCATTTGATCAACCCCATGCAGTTGTTGACGGAAATGTATATAGAGTATTATCACGTATTTTTGACATAAACCTCTCCATTAATACCTTGGAAGGAATTGCTTACTTTAAAGAATTAGCCCAAACATTAATAAACACTAAGAATCCTGCAATTCACAACCAAGCGATTATGGAATTTGGCTCCTTAATATGTACTCCAAAAAACCCAACATGCGATTTATGCCCTCTTATAGAAATGTGTCTTTCTAGACAAAATAAAACAATTTTCATAAGACCCGTAAAAACAATAAAAACAAAAGTTAAAAAAAGATACTTTACCTATTTTCATTTTGAAGATGCTAACTCTATTGTAATCCAGAAAAGATTAGCTCAAGACATCTGGAAAAACTTATTTGAATTTCCTCTCATTGAAACTGATGAGCCAATTTCATTCGAAGGACTTTCATCACAACTGCAACAAATGAATCTTACCCATCCAATTCAAATTTCAAAAACAATAAAACACATTTTATCTCATCAACATATTTATACGCAATTTTGCGAATACAAGACCATTCCAGACAAACTAAAATCGATATTTCCAAACACAGAAATCATCAAAAAAAAAGACCTGTATCGTTATCCAATTCCTCGCTTAATCGATCGATACCTGTCCGAAAAATAATTTAAAAACTACGTATTAATGATTATATTTGCATTATGCCCACTACATTAAACAAAGTTACATTACTCGGTCACGTAGGAACCGAACCTGAAATACATCATTTTGAAAAAGAGTTAATTTTATGCAAATTTAGATTAGCTACAACTGATTTCTTCACTGAAAAATCGACAGGAGAAAAAAAAGAATTAACCGATTGGCATACCATCATTAGTTGGGGAGAACAAGCAAAGCAAATCCAATCTAAACTAAAAAAAGGACAACACATATACCTAGAGGGGAAATTAAAGCCAAGAAAATGGAATTCAAAGGAAGGTCACGTTATGCAAACCTGCGAAATACATTTAACCAACTACATTTTGATAGAAAACCACAATGAAACTAAAAAAGAAGAATTACCTTATTCAAGTGAAGGAATTCCATCACAACCAAGCCCACTTTCTGAATTTAACTCAACCGATTTAGACACTTTTCTTTTTTAGACTATGATTTTATTTCACCTGCTTTCTGCAACACCAGTTCAACCTATAGCTATTATTTCCTGTTTAATAACGATACTTATTTTACTCGCTTGTTCTGGATTAATATCTGCTTCAGAGGTTGCTTTTTTCTCTCTTGGTCCTAACGAAAAAGCCGACTTGAAATTAGATGATTCAAAAAATGCAAAAGACGCAATACTTTTAATTGAAAAGCCACAAGATCTTTTAGCAATCATTTTGATCGCAAACAACTTTGTAAATGTCGGAGTTGTTATCATCTCTAGTTTTTTACTAAACATTTTTTTTCCTTCAGAAGCAGGGAATGGACTGTTACGTTTTTTAATAGATGTTGTATTAATAACTACCGTTATTTTACTAGCAGGAGAAGTAATTCCAAAAGTCTACGCAACCAAAAACGGATTACCAATTGTAAAATTTATGGCGCGCCCACTTTCAATATTAGGCTCACTACCACCTCTTTCATTGCTAAAAATATTTCTTGTTAATGGAACATCAATTATTCACAAATACGCTAAAAAAAGAAAAGTAAATGTAACATCTGATGAATTTGAACAAATATTAGCGCTGACAAAAAATGAACACACCTCTGAAGATGAGCATAAATTATTAGAAGGTATTGTCAAATTTGGAAACAAAGACGTAAAGCAAGTCATGAAGCCCAGAATGGAAATGGCAGCAATTGATAACTCAACTGACTATTTAAAACTACTCGATTTTGTCAAAGAACATGGATATTCTCGTATTCCAGTCTATTCAGAAACAATAGATAATGTTACAGGAATACTTTACAGTAAAGATTTGCTTCCTTATCTAGACGAAACAATCACCTTTGAATGGACTAAATTAGTTCGCAACCCATTTTTCGTGCCCGAGAACAAGAAACTAGATGATTTACTAAATGAATTTCAGTCAAAAAAAATGCACATGGCTATCGTAGTTGATGAATATGGTGGAGCTGCTGGACTTATTACCCTAGAAGATATTTTAGAAGAAATCGTTGGCGACATTACCGATGAATTTGACGAAAAAGATTTGCAATTCACTCAAACATCTGAAACTACGTTTATTTTTGAAGGAAAAACTTCCTTGATTGATTTCTATAAAGTCTTAGATATTGATGGAAAAGAATTTGAGAACAATAAAGGAGAGTCTGATACACTAAGTGGTTTTTTAGTAGAGCAAGCCGGTCGTATCTTAAAGAATAAAGAAATAATCACGTTTGAATCAATAAAATTCATTGTATTATCATCAGATAAAAAAAGAATTCGCTCAATTCGCATCGAAATAGAACCTCTAAATTCTGAATCACAACTAAGTTAACACATAAATGACAAGGATATTAATACTTATATTTTTTTTAGTAACACTTTACAGTTGCAAAAACGAAATAACAATTCCAAAACCAGCAACCTATTTAAACTTAAAGCTACCGTCTCACGCTTACCACAGATTTAAAAGTGAATGTAATTATTCCTTTGAGATACCTACCCTATTCACCCTTCAAGATGTTTACTTAGAAAAAACTAAAACATGTCATAAAGACATTCACCTAGGTCCATTAAATGGAGTTATACACTTCTCATACGTGACTATTAACAAGCCAATAAGTGAATACATCAACTATTGTATTCAAAAAATAGATGAGCATAAAGTCAAAGCAATCGCAATCGAAGACATGAATGTATTGCGACCAAAAAGCAAGGTTTACGGTACTTTATTTGAATTACAAGGTGACGTAGCATCCCCATTTCACTTCTACCTAACTGATTCGACAAAACATTTTGCAAGCGGTGTAATTTATTTTAATACCAGACCTAATTATGACTCAATAAAACCTGTATTAGATTACATAAAAATAGATCTCCTCCACTTAATGAATACCATTGAATGGAACTAAAGATTAATTTTAGGCCTTAAAAATCAATCTTTAGATAACGCGCTTTTAAATTTGCTTGGTAATTTACCTAAATCTAAATATATAAAACCGTCTAGACAATTATTAAACAATGGATCCACATTAAACGCAATTAATTTAGCGTTCATCCCAATATATTTTTTTAATAAAACCGGTATACATTGATCTTTATCAATTTCTTGAATTAATTTATCCAATTTATCAAAATCATTCCCAATAGCTGGTAGCAAATTATTTATTTTCAGTTTGTTTTTATTGGTTATTTTAAATTTATTTCTTGGTTTACCATACAATTCACCTCCATCCCCTTTCAAATAAAGGTCCGAAAAAGAAACTAATAAGCCTTTGGATAAGCTAGAAAAAGAATTACTGATACTGACCGGCCCAATCAGATAACGGTACGAAGGATTTTTTTCCATGAATAATAAAATCCCTTTCCACAAAACAAATAAAGTAGTAGGTTTTTTCTGATACTCTTTTCGAATAAAAGTTCTACCCAACTCAATGGATTGACTTAAAATACGCGCATCCTTTTTATCAAGTTTAAACAGTGTATTTACATAAAAACCCTTCAATCCAAATTGATCAATAATTTCATCCCCCTTACCCATCCGATATGCGCCAACAAGTAAGTTTAATTTTGAGTCCCAGATAATAAGGTGGTGATAATAGACATCAAAAGGATCAAGGTCTAATTCTTTATTAGTCCCCTCTCCAATAGCCCTGAAAGTCAATTCGCGAAGTCTACCTAACTCCAACATAAGCTTAGGAACTTGATCCGCTTTTACAACAAATAATTCAAACGATCCTGATATGAAAAGTTTACACTCAATTGGTAATTGATTTAGTTCAACCAATAAATCAGCTGGATTTTGAGGTCCATCAATATCTTTCACTTTTTTCTTTATTCCAATCAATGGACGTTTAAAAAAAGCATCTACCGGAAAAGAATTAGAGAGTGTTTTTGATTTAAGTTGGAGATACGAAGAAATTGCTGTATTAGAACCAAGCTTTACAAGATCACTAATCTCAATCGGGTGACCTATCCTTAACCTTACATCCTCATTTGTTTTATTGAATAATTCAGACGGTAATTTAGCTGTCCGTAACATTGGGTGAATCATTCCTAGCATATGGAAAAGTGGACTGTTTGAACCCGAAATAAAAACAGGAACAACAGGCACGTTGCATTTTAAAATAAACTTAACTGTTTGATCCCATTCTTTTTCAAGAATTGAAAGTTTAGACCAATTAAAAGAAGCAACTTCACCAGCAGGAAAAATAGCCAATGGATGACCATCTTGAACATAGCTTAAAGCACTTTTAACACCATTTACACTTGATTTCTTATCCTTCATGTTTTCAAACGGATTAACAGGAAAGATTTGGTCTTTTATCGGTTCAATGCGCTGAAGTAGAAAATTAGCCATCAATTTAAAATCAGGCCTTTTTTCAGAGATAATTTTACAAATAATCAACCCGTCTAATGCGCCAAAAGGATGATTGGAAAGTAATATAAAACCTCCTTTGGATGGAATTCTTTTTATGTCTTCGTCTTTAATCGAAAAAGAAATCTGAAGTTCGGACAATACATCTTGAACAAATTGAACACTTTCTTTGGATTTATGCTTATCGTATACCGAATTTAACTCGTCTATTTTTAATTTTTTAAAGATAAAATCGACTAATTTCTTCTTCCCTGGGTGTTTAATTTTAATAAACTGTTCTAATTCCTCCTTTGAAATCAAATCCATAACAATACTTTTTTTCAAAGTACGTCATCATAAGCAATTAGAATATCACTAGATTATTATTTTATTGTTAGCTAGAAATGAACTTAAAGTGAAGTGCTAATTTATTTCTTTAGAATGTGTAATTCGAGTAAAACAATGTTCATTCCAAAACAAAGTAGTATTCCGTTTAGTGAAATCATCCATTGCATCTGAAGGAAATGGAGGAGCATATTTACCTGGGAAAATAGTTAAGATCTCATTTGTTTCATTATCTAAAACAACATTAACTTGAGAAGTAGACTTGTATGAAGATCGTTCAATACAGTTGACAATCTTTCCGTCACGAGGTATTTTTCTTACAAATGTTTTTTCTTGGTCTGACAAATCAGAGATTAAAAACAAATGATCATTTCCAACAATCTCATTAAAATCATACACATTAACTTTAACTAAATCATACTTCAAAATACACTCAATTGGTTCAAGTAAGTCCAACTTAGCGAAAATTTCAAATGGATTAGAAAACAGTGTAAACTTTGAACCAACTGCTTTAAATTGATTCAAGATAAGTTCATGACTAATGCCCGTTTCATTTAATTCAGAAATAATATCTTGATCAATTACAGTAAAATGAGATAAAATTCTAACAAGGGCATTAGTACCTATTATTTGATTTAAACATTTTGGAGTCATAACAATAAAAATTAGTTAGAAAAAAATATGCATACCGAATCAATAACTATTTATCAATTATAGTCAATACAATTATACCAATCAACTAAAAACATTCGACTTGACACAATTAACATTAATCAAAAAAAAAAAGTTAATAACCAATTAAACAGCAGACAAACAGCAAGTTAATGAAAATAAAAAAAATATTAGATTGATAGTTAAAGCATATTAACACAACTCACAATTAAAATTAATAACTTGTCATAAAATCAACCCCGTTGTAATAATTCCATGAAAAAGTAGCAATTACGAGCCTATCAAATACTTTTTCGGTAAAATAGTTCCGATTGTATTTGAAGTAAAACTCATTTAAATAATTTTACAAATAAGACACTTCAACGATAATGATGGATTGCGTTGATTACGTTTTTTGAGTTTGTGCTCGCTTTATCCCAGGTTATTTTTCAGCAAAATCATATAAACTTTGTTAATTAAGTGAGTATAATCAGATTCAAAAGAATAAATTTGTGTTCATCGCTATTTAAAAAACATGAAAAGATCAAGTATATTTTACATTTTACTTATTTTTATTATCAATACATCAGCAACATACTCACTTGAGGAATACCCACTAAATCAAGGCATTGTTTTTCATGATGTATCTTTTTCTGAAGCTTTAAAAAAAGCTAAAAAAGAGAATAAAACTATTTTTTTAGATGCCTATACCTCCTGGTGTGGCCCTTGCAAAAAATTAAAAAATTTCGTTTTTACAGATATAAATGTAGGAGCATATTTCAATTCACATTTTATAAATCTTGCAGTAGATATGGAAAAAGGAGAAGGTTTAGAATTAGCTCGTAAATTTAACGTTCAAGCTTACCCTACCCTATTTTTCATAAATCCTAAAGGAGATATTATTAAAACAGTAATTGGATATCAGACAGCAGATCAACTAATACAGCAAGCAAAGTCAATTCAATAATTTATTAATTTACAAGTTAAATCAGAGTAATGACTTATGCAAATTACTGCAATTTAATTCAAGCCTAATTTAAGATTCACTTGTAAAGTATACTTAGAAGGGAGTCCTCTCAGTAAATTACCGTCAAATTACCGAATGGATCATTAGTAATTCAACAACACAAAACACATTACCAATTTGGGATACAAGACCAAAATAGGTTCCGGAAATTGCTACTCATTGGAAAAAAATAAAGGTAAAATAACCAAAGAATCATTAAAAAAAGAACTACATTTATGGTATGTGAAAATCGTTGATAGCGTTACAAAATGAGTTTTATAATCTCCTAAATTTAAGTGAAAGTGATTGATAATTTACCTGCTCATCTGATTATTTACGATGGAGAATGCATGCTCTGTAACAAATCGGTTAAATACCTCATTAAAAAAGACACAAAAGGACTTTTTAAATTTACGCAATTACAATCAAGCATTGGTCAACAACTTCTAAAAAAGTTCAACTTATCTACAACAGAATTGTCAACGGTAATGTATCTTAATAAAGATAAGATACACATTAAGTCTACAGCAGTAATTAAGGCATTTAGTTCACTCGGTAGCTGGAGAAAAAGCGCATTGATATTATTTCTATTTCCTCGCTTCATGAGAGACCATCTGTATGACATTGTCGCAAAAAAAAGGGGTCTTTTTTTTAAAAAAGAAGATTACTGCATCGTTCCAACCGAAGATATTAAATCTCGTTTCATATAGTTCAGCATACATTGCAGGTGATATTATACCAAACATAACTGCAAAACAGTCGGGCTCAATAAATGCAGAAAAGATTTTTTAATCAGTACAATGAGTTTATTTTTAAAAAAAAATACTGAAACCATTCTATTCGACGTTTAGATGTGTATTAAGCTGAGGGTGCTAACCCTAATAAAGCTGAGTCTACCAAAGTTATTAATTAATTTAAATTTTAGAGTTATGAAAAAGTTATTGTTTATTTCGCATGTAATCATTGTAGATGTTACTTTATTCTTATCATTTATGGTTACATTTAACCCTAGGGGTTATAAATTAAGTGATATATTTGAAATTGCTTTAGCTGACTATTTTAGTCCGAATGTTGATATAAATATAATTACTATAGGAAGTTTTATTGGATTTATACTATTTAATACAGTATTAATTTTAAAACATAAAAAATAGAAATAAAAAAAGGTAGCGTAAAATAATTTAATTATATAGAACATAACAAGTCAAAAATCATATGAAAAAAATCGTATTTAGTTTAGTAGGTGTTTCACTTTTAATGCTTTCTTCCTCTTTCAGTTTAAATATAACTAAAGATAATACAAAAAGGGCAATTCATTGTTTTGAGTTTCGAGTAACGTGCGCTGGTAAATCTGGTTTTTATGATACAATGCAAGCTTCTTCTTGGGGTGAAGCAACAAAAATGATAAATGCAAAATATCCTAATTGTAAAGCTACACAAGTAAAACAAAAAGATTGCTAAACTCTGAAAAAAAAAATAAAAACAAGTACCAAGTAGGATTCTCGTATCCTGCTTTTTTTTATTCTTTGTTACGAATAACTCAGTTTATAGCGTTATTTGAGATATAAATACGTAGTGTTAGGTCTAATGGACAAAAAGTATGCTGTTTATTTTCTGCTTTTTTTAACTCATATTTTATTATTTTAAATGTTTGTCGTAGACTTTACCAGTAATTAATACCATATATTTGTCAATTAAAAGAACTTTATGAATGAAATAATAGACTATTACGATAACTTAGCTGAGTTGTATGAATCAGATCGTTTCGAAAATTCTTACGGCAAGTTTATTGATAGTCAAGAGCGTAAAATTTTAGATGAGTTACTTACGAATAAAAACGAAATTGTTTTAGATTTGGCCTGTGGCACGGGAAGACTTCTTAATTATGCAACACATGGATCAGACGCTAGTCAGAATATGATTAAACAAGCAGTTCTAAAGTACCCAAACAAAACTATTTTATTGAATGATGCTGAAAAAACAAGTTTTGAAGATAGTTCAATAGATACTATTATTTGCTTTCATTTTTTCATGCACTTAAATCAATCAAAGATTGACAAAATACTTCTTGAATGCAAAAGAATTTTAAAACCAAATGGCAGGTTGATTTTTGATATTCCTTCAAAAAAAAGAAGGCAATTATTGAATTATAAAGCAAAAAATTGGCACGGTGCTTTCAGTATGTCTTTCGAAGAAATTTCAAAAAATAATGATTTTAAAATTGGAAAAAAGTTTGGTATTTTATTGACACCAATACATCGACTTCCTTCTAAGGTAAGACCATTTTTTAATCCAATTGACCGTATGTTAACGGCTTCATTTTTAAAAGAGTATAGTTCTTATTTAGTTCTTGAATTTATTAAGAAATGATCTCAAAAAAATCGATTCATATTTTTATAAGATTGTCGATAATTCTTTTGAAAGACGTCTTTTCTGGTACTTTTTTTAGGTTCGCAAAGAATAAAAAAAATGAATTAAATTTTGAATATTCAATTGCAATTACGCAAGAAATTAAACCAAGTGATACTTTTGATAATAAAGTGTTTAATCTTAAGTATGCATCTTTAAAAATTAATGAATTTATCATATTTCCCAACGAGATTTTTTCTTTTTGGAATATCATTGGGAATCCGGCTTTATGCTACAAAACTGGACGTTCTATTGTTAATGGTAAATTAAAAGAAGAAGTTGGAGGTGGACTATGTCAAGTTTCTGGGATTATTTATCATATTAGTATTCTTGCGGGCTTAGAAATTATCGAAAGACACAATCACTCTGTGGATATTTATTCTGAAGAAACAAGGTTCACGCCACTAGGAACAGATGCCACCGTAGCATATGGATTTAAAGATTTAAGAATTAGAAATTCATTTAATTTTCCTGTAAAATATCAATTGGAGGTAAAAAATAATCAAATAACTATCTCATTATTGAGCACTGAAAAAATAAAGGAGAATTCTTTAATTTTTTCAATATCAAAGCACGAAAAACAAACAATTGTTAATGTAACAAATTCAAATAACTTATTTGTCAATAGGTCTGTTTATAAAAAAATCTAAATAGTTCTACTTGAAAAGTATCATTTGGTTAGAACTATTTTATTAATGCTTCGGAAGTAAGTCTATCCTTGCACAATCTCAAGGAATCGCCTATACCGCTGTTGGCAAGGGTGTTGCTACTACTTTTTTGACAGATTACCCATGTTTAGGGATTAATACATCCGCGTTGGGTTGGGGTTCAGGTTATGAAAAAAAAGAGTAACGATGGGGTCTCGTTTTTCTAGCCGATACTGCAAAATAGAACATGACTTGGTTTTTGTTTTGTGAAACAATTACCTGTCTCAGAAAAAGCGGTCAAAATAATCGAATTCACCCAAATTTCCCCTAATCTTTTAAGCAGGAAAGAAAAAAAATCTCAAAAAAAACACCATATTGGTGTCCTTGAGTCTAGTCATTTTAGTTCACGCGAACTAAAATATCCCTTACCCTTTTAGTTTTAATAAACTTTATTTTTAAAAAAAAATACTGAAACCTTTCTATTCGACGTTTATATGCGTATTAAGCTGAGGGTGTAACAATAAATTTAATAACCATGAAAAAGTTAGTTTTGAGTATTGGAGTAGTTGTTGCAACTACCTTCGCGGTGTTTAGTCAACGTCCTAGTAACGCTATAAGTTATGTAGATGAGCCGAATGGGTCGGATAGATTTATTAAAAATATAAAAGCATATAACCTCAATCTGAGTTTAACCCACATAGACACAATCAAAGTCAATACAGTTCCAACAAACGAGATGTCTGATTGTTTTTTTTCAGATAGTATCATAATTGACGTTGATTTTGCAATGCAGGCAATGATATCCGCGTTTTTTTGGAATTAGTCTAGACTCAATTAATCTAGACTCAGATCCAAACCTCAGTGATCGAATTAGTGAACTGCGCACAACAACTAATGTGGATGCCAGCAATGTTGTTGCGTATGTATACGCAGATATGATGTTTGAAGATTTATTATTCCGACGCGGTGATGAATTCAAAGAAATATTAAGTTCGC
>CAMDGH010000053.1 GCA_945897755.1 Chryseobacterium gleum
TTTATCTTGAAATAGACACTTATATTAAATTACATTGAGTGGTACAAAACAAATTGAATAACCTAGCTTTGTCCCGCCAATCTCTAATTGCAACTTAAGGATTAACTCCAATTCAATTGGCCCATAAACGGTTATCCCCTGATCTCTTCCAAGCAAATGCATTGTACTTAATAAGCCTACAAGACCAAAATAATGATCTCCATGAAGGTGCGAAATTAAAATATGTGATATTTTTTGAATCTTAACTCCCGCCTTTCTAAGCTGAGTTTGTGTTCCTTCGCCACAATCGATGAGAATTGATCGATTGTTACATGAAATAAATTGAGCTGTTGGATTTCTTTTTTGAGTTGGCAGGGCTGCACCCGAACCTAATATCGTAACTTCAAAAAACATTACAAATTCATATGATCGATTGCCTGATTTAAATCATCCTTAATAACCAATACTTTATCTAACTGTGATATTGAAATTAATTTATTTACATTTACCTGTAATCCAGAAAGGATAAATATACCATTCGTATCTTTACACAAACGATTTCCTATCAATAAAGCGCTTAATCCAGACGAGTCGGAATACTTGGTTTGAGATAAATCTATTATAAATTTATTGATGTTTTTTTTGTTCAACTGATTCAGTAAATCTTTTAACTCCTGTGCATTAGAAGAGTCAAGTTTTTCAACCAATGATTTAATAAGGGTATAATGATTATTTTCTATCGATTGAAACTTCATAAGGATTGATAATATTTTCAAATATAATGAAAACTATCGACCTATTTTAGCCGCTAGTAAATAAATAACTGCCATTCGAATAGCAACACCATTTTCTACTTGATTTAAAATGATTGATTGCTTACTATCAGCAACATCACTTGTAATCTCAACACCTCTATTTATAGGTCCTGGATGCATCACAATAATTTCTTTTTCTAAGGAATCTAGAATTTCTTTATTTAAACCGTATTGCATCGAATACTCTCTAAGGGTAGGGAAATAAGAAATCTCCTGTCTCTCGAGCTGAATACGAAGCATATTTGCTACATCGCACCAATTTAAAGCCTTCAATAAATTAGTCTCAACCTTAACACCAAGACGATCAATAAATTTTGGAATTAACGTATTAGGTCCACAAACCATTACTTCTGCACCTAACTTTTGTAGGCAATAAATATTTGATAGTGCAACTCTAGAATGGAGTATATCTCCAACGATCACTACTTTTTTACCTGCGACTTCACCAAAATGTTCTCTTATTGAAAAAGAGTCTAATAAAGCTTGAGTGGGATGCTCATGAGTTCCATCTCCTGCATTTACAATCTTAGCATTTACTTTTGTGGATAAAAATTTGGCAGCACCGGGATTTGGATGTCGTATAACAACCATATCTACCTTCATGGATAAGATATTATTCACTGTATCAATTAATGTTTCTCCTTTTTTCACAGAACTAGAAGCTGCACTAAAATTAATAACATCCGCTGAAAGTCTTTTTTGAGCCAACTCAAAAGACAAACGTGTTCTTGTAGAGTTTTCAAAAAATAAATTTGCAATCGTAATATCCCTTAATGATGGAACTTTTTTAATTGGACGATTAATAATTTCCTTAAAACTATCTGCTGTTTTAAAGATAAGATGAATATCATTCTCTGTTAAATCCCTTATTCCGATTAAATGTTCAACGCTTAAATTATCCATGAATTTATTTTTCTTGTGAATAAAGTACAATTTTATCTTCTCCCTCCATTTCTTTCCATTCTACATTTACACGTTCACTGGAAAGAGTATCAACAGTTTTACCAATATAATCAGCTTGTATTGGTAATTGACGTTTAAACCTTCTATCGACTAAAGCGAGCAACTCCACTGATGCTGGACGACCAAAAGCAAATAGCGCATCAATCCCAGAACGAATAGTTCTTCCTGTAAATAGCACGTCATCAATTAAAATTACACGTTTATTTTCAATTATAAAATCGATATTTGTCACATTTGGAATGATAGCACGGTCTCTTCTTCTGAAATCATCCCTGTAAAAAGTGATGTCCAAAAACCCACAAATAACAGGTTCTGAAAGAATTTGATCTAATCTTTTCTTAAGGCGATTTAAAACATGAACTCCCCTTGGCTGAAGCCCTATCAATACAGAGTTTTTAAAATCAAAATGATTCTCTATCAATTCGTAACAAAGTCTGTTAATGGTTAATTCCAGTTGTTTTTCGTCAACAATCACTTGTTTTTTCATAGATAATTCATTAATTTACCACTCACTAAACTTAGGTGATACTGATTTAAAAAGCCCTTACAGCTCTCACATTAAAAACAAAATTCTTACCATAATTCATTGCCCCACCATTGTAAAAACTGTAAAACCAAGAAGTTGTTCCACTATACCCAGTTGACGTCCAATAGTGCTTTCTTTCCAAGCCTTTTGTCCTTTCACTTTTATCCGAATCAAGTGTATTATCAATTACATCCTTTACATTGAAGAGAAGTTGTAATTCTTTTAAAGAGGGAAGATACCAATCTTTATGACCACCTGAAGCGTATTTTTCACAAAGCTTTGCAGCTGTTCCACTTTCAGCTCCTGCTTTAATCATTGCTTTCGTATTTGGCAATCCATTTGATGCATTTTTAAACCCATGAAAATCTAAGCCATACAAACCCCATTTTGCTGCAGCACTTACATCGTGAAGACTAGCAATTAAGCCATGATCATTCCCTAAGGAATCTTTGTACAAATTAAATATAATTCCACCTCCGTACAATTCTCCTATATACCTTCGATACACAACAGATGAAGTAACTGAAAAAGAATATGTTGCTGCAACTCCATTTAACTTTACGTTTAATATTTTCCGAGTAAATGGATTAACGTAATTTGTCCCTCCAGTATAGTCTAACTCTAATTTAATTGAATAAATATCTGTCGATTTAGAAAAATCAACATTCGACATTTTACCAGCAATTTTATATCCCGTCCCAACATCAATTGCAAGGTATCCCTGAGAATTTGTTTTTGAATTATGAACTTCAGTAAACAACATCTGTCCATCTTCACCCCCTAAATAAATTGTAGCCTTTACACCAATCTGTTTATTTTTAACCAATTGATTCAATTTATTCAAAACAAGTGTTTTGTAATTTAAGATATACACAACCTCCCTTTGAGCATAGGAATCGAGCATGCAAAATAGAGAAATAAAAAAAGTAAAATAATAAATAACAAGATTTCTTTTAATCATCTATTAAATAAATTTATGATATAAAAAACACACAATTAAAATTAGTAATTATATTTTGTAATTACAATTTTCTAATCAACATTAATCCATCTCTTAATGGTAATACGATATTTTCGACTCGATTATCATGTTGAACAAAATAATTAAACTCATTAATCAATCGTGTCGTTTCATCCTTAGCAACTACTTTATTGACAACCTTCCCTGACCATAAGACATTATCAACAAGCATAAAACCACCTTTTCTGAGTTGGTTAAATAAAATAAGATAGTAATTAAGGTAGTTTTCCTTGTCAGCGTCAATAAAAATTAAATCAAATGGGTATTTAAATTTAACTATTAATTCAGTTGCATCTCCAATATGAATTTCTATTGCATCTTTAAATCTTGATTCATTGACGTACTTTTTAACAAATTGCTCAAGCTCAGGATTAATGTCAATCGTAATTAACTTACCTCCTACTTTTAAACCTTCAGCTAAACATAATGCAGAATAACCCGTAAAAGTTCCTAATTCCAATACGTAAGAAGGATTAATCATATGCGAAATCATACTCAATAACCTTCCTTGAAAATGACCACTCAACATCCTCGGCTGCAACACCTTCAGATTAGTTTCCCTATTTAATCTTGCAAGTAATTCATTTTCTAAAGAAGTATGATTACAGACGTATTTATCTAAACTTTCATCAATAAACTCCATTTATATATAAATTATTGTGTAGCAATCCATTTTTGAAATTCATTTGCAAAACGTTTGTGTTCTTGATATGTCTCAGAAAAGTTATGGGTTCCTGAATAATTTGGCTTGGCACACATATAAATATAATCACTTTCGACTGGTTTTAAAACGGCTTCTAAAACTGATGTTGGCGGGATATAGATAGGTCCAGGCGGTAATCCTCTATATTTATAGGTATTATAAGGACAATCAATTTCCCTGTGTTTATACGTTAATCGTTGAACACCATTTAATTGATCCCCCCAACAGAATTTAAACGTAGGGTCGGATTGTAGTTTCATCTTCTTTCTGATTCGATTTAGATATAATCCAGCAATTACTGGCCATTCTTCACTATTTTTTGATTGCTCCATATAAACAACACTTGCTAGAGTTACAGCTTGACTAGGGGACTTCAAACCAATAAATTTCAATCTTTTTAACCGTTCATCATTCCAAAATGAAGTATACACTTTCTCCATTCGGTCTAAAAACTGAAACTCATCCGTATCGTAAAAAAAATTGTAGGTATTTGGGAAAAACATCGAAGAAATTGTTTTTGTATTTAAAGTTAAACGACTCATTCTTACTCGATTTAAAATTTCACTAACAAGCTTGTCCCTATCCAATGAAATACAATTTGAAACACAAGTAGCTAGCGCATATATATCTTTACAATTATTAAAAGTTACCTCTACTTCCACTTCTGCATTACCATTACCCGCTGAATTTTTAGTAAACCCGTTTAACAAAGTTTTAAGACTTGTTTTGGGCTCAATCAGGTATTTCCCACTTGCTAAGCGTTGCTCGTTTAAGTTTTTATATTCACCTATTTTGATAAAATCGGAAGAAATTGAAAGTACTTTTTTTTTAACTAAATCTTCTGCTAAAAAAGAAAGCCCTTTTTTTGAATCTAAAAAATACGTTATCGTTTTATTATTTTCAGTCTTTTTAAAACTCGCTTTAAGTAAGGTAAACTTTGGTATAATAATAATAACCCCTACTAAAAAAAGAATCCCTACTGAAACCCATATTTTTTTTGAAAACCAAAATGAATTTGATTTTCTAACTACTTTTCTTTTAGACATAACTGCATCATTAATTCATCAACCCATTTATTACCAACAGTTAACCACTCTTTTTTAACCCCGATCTTTTCAAATCCTGCTTTTTCAAACAATTTAAAGCTTGCAGTATTATCTTCATGCATTGAAGCCATTAAATTACGCAAACCTAAAACTTCTTTAGCATACTTCTCTAAAATAAACAAAGAATCTAATGCATAGCCCTTAGACCTATCACATTCATCAGCAATTAAAATACCTACAGACGCAAATCCATGTTTAAAATTCACTTCAAATAAATCTAAGGTACCAATTGATTTTTCAGACTCTTTATCACATACAATCAATCTCAATTGCCCTGAACTTCGAATAGATTGATTTTTTTCAATATAGTCTTTTATAGCGAAAAGCGAATAAGGAACTTCAGTTCCACTCACTCGCCAATTAGACATTGCATTTTCCCAAATCATCATTTGCGTTGCATCACTTGGTTCTAAAGCCCTTAAATAAACCAAATCACCACTAAGCATTTCTCAACTCTTTAATTTTACATTGAACAATCTTTTGATCATATAAAGGAATCCACTGGAAATCTGAGGGTAAAAAACGTCCGAATATATTTTTTATTTCATTATCTATATCAAGTGACGTAATTAAATCATGTAATAATCCATCCTCTCTCTTCATCAAAAGATGATTAATTGGAAACAAGCATGACTCACCTTCATTAATACCATCAGCATATTTTTCATATTCTGAATTTAACTCTTCAACTGAAACAAATTGCTTTAAACCAAAAACTAAAGTAGGTATTTCTTTTTTAGTTATCAAGTCAAACACACGAGATAATGAAATATCATCATCTATAGAATTCACTTTCAAGCTATAAAAACTTAAATCACTTGAAAAACCAATATGAGGAGGGCGTTTATCTGCATTAAAAACCCATATAAACGAATACCCTTTAAAATCATTAATATCGAAGGATGAAATTTGATTCACTTTTGAAATATCAAACATTTACTTCACCTTTAAAAACTTCAATTGCTGGACCAATAAGCTTAATCGATTCAAATCCAATTCCGATCACATGATTAAAACGAACTTCTAATTCACCTCCTAAAGTACCTACAACTACCAACTTTTCCCCAATCAAATTTGACTGGATAGCATGAGCTAAAACAGCTGCAGTTACACCAGTTCCACAAGACAAGGTCTCGTCTTCAACACCACGTTCATAAGTCCTTACCCGAATCGAATTAAGATCTTCTACTTGAACAAAATTTACATTAATACCATTTTCAAGATAATCATCGCTAAATCTTATCTTTCTACCTTCTCCAACGACATCGATTTGATTAAGATTAGATGTAAAAGAAATATAATGAGGCGATCCAGTATCAAGAACGAAAACACCAGCTTTATTTTCAAATATGCTTACACTTGTCATTTGCAACTCAACGAGATCCAATATCTCGGCAACATGAACTCCATCAATAGCATTGAATGTAGTTTTTGAAGAAATTAATCCCAACGAAAAAGCAAATTGACAGGCGCAACGCGCACCATTCCCACAAAAACTTTTTGAACCATCTGAATTATAATAATCCATTTCAAAATCAACGGACTTAGATTTATTAATCATAATTAAACCATCTGCTCCGATTCCGAATTTACGATCACATAAAAGGACAATCTGTTTTATAGTAAGTTGATTATAAGTACCACTCATATTATTCACCATGATAAAATCATTTCCGGTGCCTTGGTACTTTGAAAAAGCTAAGTTCAAAAGAAAATAGATTAAGCATAAAAAAAGGTTGTCTTTCGAACAACCTTTATCATATTATATTTTAATAGAAAAGAATCTAATTTATTAACGTTTGTGATTTGACTCACTAGAAACAGTTAATTTTTTTCTTCCTTTACGTCTTCGAGCAGCTAATACTTTACGACCATTTTTTGTAGCCATACGCTCACGAAAACCGTGCTTGTTTTTTCTTTTTCTGACAGAAGGTTGAAACGTTCTTTTCATCTTATATTTTCTTTAAATCGTTTTTCAAAATGTTTTGAGTTAACAAATTTAGCAAATAAAATTATTTAAACAATAATTTATTTATAAAAAATGTAAAATTTAGTCCTATTCAAGTACAATAGGTTAAATTTGCATTTCAAAATCAATTGCATGTTTAGACCAAAAAAAGGTAAATCTGAAAAAATTAAATTAACGAAAGAATCCATATTAAAAGCGTCTAGTATTTTTAAATACCTTAAGCCCTACCGCATGGCTTTCGCTATAGGATGGGTGTTTTTGGTTTTATCAACATCAGCTGGACTTATCTTTCCTTATTTAATGGGACAACTTTTAGGGGCAAGTGGATCAAGTAGTACCCCTCAGTCCTCCTCTTATTTTTCACTTCATGATATCAATCACATCGCTTTTTCACTCTTTGTTTTATTTGGATTACAGTCTTTATTTTCTTATTTCAGAGTTGTGCTTTTTACAAACGTAACCGAAAATACCCTCAGGGACATTCGATACGATGCATTTTCTAGGCTCATTTTCATGCCAATGGACTTCTTTAACACTCACAAAATCGGTGAATTATCTTCTCGTATTTCATCTGATATAACACAGATACAAGAAACCCTAAGAACCACAATTGCAGAATTTTTCAGACAATTTGTAATTATAATTGGAGGAATCGCTTTCCTATTTGTTTTATCATGGAAATTATCTCTCATTATGTTAGCAACTGTTCCTGTAATGGCTGTGATTGCTGTTTTTTTCGGTAGATTTATTCGTAAATTATCAAAAGAAGCACAAGAAATCACAGCAAGTTCGGCAGTGATTATTGAAGAAAACTTAAGTGGTATATCGAATGTAAAGTCTTTTACGAATGAAGCTTTTGCATTATTGAATTACAAGAAAAAAATAGATGAAATTAAGCACTTAAATTCTAAAGCTGGGGTATGGAGGGCTTTATTTATTTCATTTATCGTTTTCTGTTTATTTGGTGCAATTGTATTTATTATTTGGAGAGGATTATTAATGACTCAAGGGCCTAGCCCTGAACTATCTAGTAAAGACTTTTATTCGTTTATGTTTTACACAGTAATGATGGGAGCATCCATTGGCTCAATCCCAGAATTATATGCGAGTATTCAAAAAGCGATTGGTTCAACAGAATACTTAATAAATTTGATCCAAACAGATAACGAAAAAGAACTGTATCTCGGGACAAAAAAACCTATTATCAAAGGCCTACTAAAATTTGAAGACGTTGTTTTTTCGTATCCACAACGACCAGAAATGATTGTATTAAACAAAATATCTTTTGAAGCTAAAGAAAATCAAACAATTGCAATTGTAGGTGCATCGGGAGCTGGAAAGTCTACCATAACAAATTTACTCCTTCATTATTACACATTAAATTCAGGTAGAATAACCCTTGATGGACACAACATATCGGATATTGAAACAAAACACCTAAGAGACCACATAGCATTAGTGCCTCAAGAAGTACTTCTTTTTGCAGGAAGCATTGAGGAAAATATAGCATTTGGAAACACCCTTGCATCAAAAGACGATATAATCACTGCCGCTCATCAAGCGAACGCATATGACTTTATCACCTCTTTTCCTGAAGGATTCAACACACAAATTGGCGATAGAGGAATTCAGCTCTCTGGAGGTCAGAAACAACGTATCGCAATTGCTAGAGCAATTATTAAAAACCCTACCATTTTGGTGTTAGACGAAGCTACTTCGGCATTAGATTCTGAAAGTGAAAAACTAGTTCAAGACGCATTAGATAACTTAATGAAGGATAGAACTTCAATTGTGATTGCTCATCGTTTATCTACTATTAGAAATGCTGATCTTATCCTTGTAATTGACAATGGTAGGATAACAGAAGTTGGAAACCATCATTCATTGTTGGAATTAGATGGTATTTACGCTAATTTAATACATATTCAAATAAATGCATAATTATTTTGCTAGATGAAAAAATTTGAAATACCTAGCTATTTTAGGTCATCTATAATCAGTAGGGTTAAAGAAATAAGAAAGTTACAGGATCCAAGAAAAAAAGATTTTAGCCCTTCTAGATTACGTTTCGACAAGGTTGAATTTTTAATCGCCAGGCATTTTGGTTTTTGCTATGGTGTAGAAAATGCGATTGAAATTGCCTATAAAGCATTGGATGAGAACCCTACTAAAAAGATCTATTTATTAAGCCAAATGATTCATAACCCAGGAGTAAATGAAGATTTATTAAGAAAAGGCGTTAAATTTATTCAAGATACAGAAGGAGTGCAACTAATCTCTTGGGACGAAATCACGAATGAAGACATTGTAATCATTCCTGCTTTTGGAACTACTATTGAAACAGAAGCATTATTAGCTGGAATTGGCGTAAACATTCACGCCTATAACACCACCTGCCCATTCGTTGAAAAAGTATGGAATCGATCTGAAAAATTAGCTAGTGATAACCATACGATTATTATTCATGGCAAATACGATCATGAAGAGACGAGAGCGACTTTTTCTCACAGTTCAGTTTCAACACACTCTTTAATTATTAAAAATAAAGAAGAGGCACACTACCTTTCAGATTACCTCCTTGGTAAATATTCAGATGAGTCTTTTTTAAGTTACTTTAGTGACAAATACACGCAAAATTTTCACCCTTCGCTTCATTTAAAAAAAATAGGAGTTGTAAACCAAACAACTATGCTAGCAAGTGAAACCGAAGAAATCACTGAATTACTTCGAAACACGATGATTAAAGTTTATGGTGTGGATGATATTAAAAATCACATAGCAGATACTAAAGATACCCTTTGTTATGCAACAAATGATAACCAATCTTCCACTTATGGATTAATGGAAGCAGATGCAGATTTAGCAATTGTAATCGGCGGGTACAACAGCTCAAATACGATTCACTTAGTGGAATTACTTGATGTAAAATTCACTACTTTTTTCATTAAATCTGAGGAATCAATTATTTCTAAAGAATCTATCGTTCATTTTAACATTCACACATCAAAAGAAGAAACAGTGCTTCAGTTCCTACCATCAAAAAGACCATTGAAAATTATAATTACATCCGGAGCTTCTTGTCCTGACTCAATAGTTGATGCTGTTATTCAAAAAATATTAAATATTACAGATACTAAAGACAGTATTGAAATTGCATTGGATAGAATGTAATACTTAAAATTGTAAATAAAACGTACAGGTATTCTAAAATAACAAATACTCTATTTAAGCTTAGAGAATACCTTAGTATATTAAAATTAGGTTTTAATCTTTAGTTAAGTTTCCAATAACTTAAATCTATTTTTCATTCTTTTAAAGGATATCTTATTTTTTCTTAATAATTGATAAGCATATCTTTTTTTCAGTAATTATTTATTCCTTAAGATTTTCTTTCTTCCGTTTTTTTGATACGTAAAAAGTAAACATAATTCCAATGAATAAAAATAAATACCCCACTTTTGAAATAAGACTCGCTGTATGGTACTCTGGGATATCAAATATAAATTCAATAGAATGCGAACCTGAAGGGACTTTCAAACCCCTTAACAAATAATTCGTTTTGATGATCGGAACTTCTTTCCCATCTATTTTAGCTTTCCAACCATCCCGATAAAATACTTCTGAAAACACTGCAAATTGCTCTGTTTTAGAATTAGATCGGTAGCTTATTTTATCAGGTGAATAATTAGTCATTGATATCCTACCCTCCCCTGAAAATAATGACTTATTCACTTTATCAAATTCAGTAGAAAGCATCACAGCTTCATATTTAGGGTCGAAACTTTCCGTATTCTTGATCGAAACTAACTTTAAAAATGATTTACTTGTATCAGCTTGCAGTGTTTGAAGTGGAACTAGGCTTGTTTCGCCATTCAAATCCATTACAAAAGCAACGGTCATTCCCTCCATAATACCATTTGAAAGACTAACAGGAATTGTATCTTTCTGAATCAAATAAGTAACCTTATCAGACATAAATACACGCTTTTTATCGGTAATTTCTCCATTTACAATTAATTTACCCGAAGAAGAATTGCTCAGTTCGAACGAAGAACCCAAGGATCTAATCTCATCGTTAGGATTTTGAAAAGCGACTATTTTTTTTATAAACCAAGCATTACCTAGTGCGGAAGGATTAACTTGCGCTGATCCATTCTGAATGAAATATGCTACATTCAGCATATCAAACATTGCATTATTTGATTGACTCAATTGGAAATCAAATAAATTTTGAATATTTCTAAGCTTTGCTCCATGATAACCACCAAGCGATTTATGAAAATAAGAAGTCCTAGATCCATTAAAACCTTCATTAAAATCAAATACACGGTAATTCGTATTTCGATTTAAGCAGGAAAAAGTATATGAATCAATTACTTTTCTTTTTGATGGACCACTTAAGTCTAAATCTAACGATTTTTCCGTCCCTTCTTTCTCAGCAATCTTTAATTTAGATTTGATGGATGGATTTCGATTAGTTTGGTCTTCCAATATCTTATAATCAGATTCTTTAGCAGCAATTGGGAATTGAGAATCACCGGCATCAGACCAAAACTTGTATCCATTCCCTTGTTCCTGATTTCCTAAGTAAATATTTGAAATTGGAATCAGATCAAATAACGCAATAAGACTAATTCCTATAATAATAATTTCAGCATTAACACTTGTAAGAAAAAATAAAGATAAAAGACCTAAAGTGATGATTGTAAATAGAATAGATCTATTCATACTCGAATTAAAAATAGACTCTCTTACCTTTTTTATTGATTCAAATCCTAAAATATAAGGAGCAGCCTGCTCCGAAACAAACTGATCTACTTGAGCACTATTATTTATATCCACTTTATACTGTTGGAATAATTGTGCGGGGTCTATACCTGCTAATTGAGATCGTATATTTGTTGTTATCGCTGTTTTTTGTTGATTATCTGTCGCGGACACATATCCATCTCCTAGCCCAACTATTTTTATCATTATAAGAACTAACACAATAATTGAAGCCGTAATAAGAAACTTTTTTCTATTTTCTGTTAACAAATTTCGTTCTTTAATCAGTAAATCTAAAAACAAGATTCCGATAATTGGGATGCATAATTCCACCATAATTAAAATGATTGTAACTGCTCTAAATTTATTATATCCTGGAACATAGTCTAAAAATAAATTCGTTAATCCCATGAAATTTTTACCCCATGATAATGCCAGAGTTAAAATTGTTACTCCTAATAAAACCCATTTCACCTTGTTTTTAACAAAGACCATTCCCAGTAATGCTAATACAAAAACAACAATTCCAATATATACGGGACCAGTAGTCATAGGTTGATCTCCCCAGTATACAGGTACATTCATCACATTCTTTACTTCATCAGCTGTTAAGTCCATCGAACTTACATCTTCAGAAAAAGGACTTTCACTCAACGCAACAGTACCTCCTCCTTTCACAAATGGAGAAATTAAAGTAAAAGACTCGCTTATTCCATAACTCCACTGAGTAATGTAATCTTTGTCAAGTCCACTTGTTGAATTTTCTTTTGAAGAGCTTCCGTCTGGGTTAATTGTTAAATCATTTGCTCCCCGAATAGTGTGTTTTACGTATGAATTTGTAAGCCATAAATTTCCTATATTCAATGATAAAGCAAGAGCATAAGCCACAAACAAACCGACTACCGGTTTAACGAATGTGATTATTTTTTTTGAAATGATGGCAGCACAAAGGTAATAAACTCCTAAAAAAAGCAATAAAATACCCATGTAATAGCTTACTTGTAGGTGGTTTGCTGACAATTGAAGTGTCATAAAAATAGCAGAAAGCAGTACACCCCACTTTAGATCACGTTTGATAGCCATTATAAACGCCCCAATTACTGGAGCCATCATGGCAATAGCAAATGCTTTCGTATTGTGACCCGCTTGAATTAATATGACATTATAGGATGAAAATCCAAAAACCAAGGAACCCAATAAACCTACCCAAGGGTTAATCCCCATACACAAAGCTAAGACATAAAAACCTAGCATATAAATAAACACATAACCCGCTGGAGGAGGTATTAATGTGAAAAAACTCCTCATTATTTCTGACAAGTAATTTCCTTCATACAAAACAGATATTTGAGTAGAAGGCATTCCGCCAAACATTGAGTTTGTCCAAAAACTTTCATTTCCAGTACGACTTCTATAATCTGCTATTTCGTTTGAAGCACCTTTAAATTGCTCAACATCATGTTGCTTTAATCCGTAACCATCAAATTGAGGACTAAAATAAATAAATGTAATTATTGCCATTATAGAAATAATCGTGAAGTGTTGCCAATTCTTAAAGAAAAATGATTTCATGTTTTTTTTTATTTAAAATTAAAGCAAAATATCCATAACTAAAGTATGGATATTTTAACTTTTATATTATTTCTTCGTATTCAATATCAAGCGCTTTCTGTTGTTCTTTATGATTTATTAAGGATGTTTTACCTTTATTTTTAAATACCTGTTTTTTTTGTTGTTGGAAAACGAGCTCTTCCTCATCTTGAATGTTCTGAAGATTGCGGGCTCTTTTAAGAATTAAAACCCTCCCAATAAATTTCAGTAAGACGAAAGCCCCAATAAAAAGAAGAATCGTTCTAAAAAAACCGGTTATACTTGCCTCTAACATTATTTAACGCGATAAATGCATGTTACGTTCTGAATAAATTTTAACGAAGTAAGGATCCTTTAGGTTTTTAATAAATCGAATACCTTCGCCTGTTGATTTCATTTCAGGTCCTAATTCTTTTTTAACATCTGGAAATTTTTCATAAGAAAAAACAGGGATCTTAATTGCATATCCTTCTTTACGCGGATTGAATGTGAAATCTTTCACTTTGGAATGACCTAGCATTACCTTAGTTGCATAATTCACGTAAGGCTCATCGTAGGCCTTAGCTATGAAAGGAACTGTTCTAGAAGCCCTTGGATTTGCCTCAATCACATAAACCTTATCGTTTTTTATTGCGAATTGAATATTAATAAGACCCTTCGTCTGAAGAGCAAGAGCAACTTTTTTTGTAATCTCTTCAATTTGAAGCATCACAAAATCTCCGAGGTTGTATGGTGGTAGCAATGCAAAAGAGTCACCTGAATGAATACCCGCAGGTTCGATGTGTTGCATAATCCCAATAATATAAACATCTTCCCCATCACAAATGGCATCTGCTTCAGCTTCAATTGCTCCACCAATAAAATGATCCAGTAAAATTTGATTACTACCCATCTCACCAATAATATCAACTACATGATGTTCTAATTCATCTTTATTGATTACAATTTTCATTTTTTGTCCCCCAAGCACATAAGAAGGTCTAACCAATAATGGAAATCCTAATTCATCAGCTAATGTTAGCGCTTGCTCAGCATCTTGAACAATCCCATATTTAGGGAATAAGATATTATGTTCTTCTAGTAATTTAGAAAACCTCCCTCTGTCTTCAGCTAAGTCAAGAGCTTCATAACTCGTTCCAATGATTTTCACACCAAATCGATTTAATTTTTCAGCCAATTTTAATGCTGTCTGCCCACCTAATTGAACTATTACGCCTTCCGGTTTTTCGTGTTGGATAATATCATAAATATGTTCCCAAAAAACAGGTTCAAAATACAATTTATCAGCTGTATCAAAATCTGTTGAAACCGTTTCAGGATTACAATTGATCATAATCGTTTCATAACCACATTCTTTTGCAGCCAAAACTCCATGAACACATGAATAATCAAACTCAATACCTTGACCAATTCTGTTAGGACCAGAACCAAGAACAACAATTTTTTTCTTATCTGATACAATACTTTCGTTTTCATATTCAAACGTAGAATAATAATAAGGAGTTTTAGCCTCGAATTCTGCAGCGCAGGTATCAACCATTTTATACACTCGCTTAATCCCTAACTCCATTCTTTTAGCATGTACTTCGGATTCTAAACAACGCAATAAATGAGCTACCTGTCTATCAGCATACCCTTTTTGTTTCGCAGAAAACAAAATATCTTTAGGAATATTTTCGAGATGGTATTTTTCTATTTTTCGTTCAAACTTAATTAAATCTTCAATTTGTTTTAAAAACCAAACATCAATTTTCGTTTTTTCGTGGATTGTTTTGAACGGAATACCTAATTTAATCGCATCGTAAACGTGAAAAAGTCTGTTCCAAGATGCAAATTCTAGTGAATGTAAAATTGCCTCCTGATTCGTTAATTCTTTTCCATCAGCACCCAATCCGTTTCGATCAATTTCTAAAGATTGACATGCCTTTTGCAAAGCTTCTTGAAATGAGCGTCCAATACCCATAACCTCACCAACTGATTTCATTTGTAAGCCTAAACGTCTATCAGTTCCTGGAAACTTATTGAAATTCCACCTTGGTATTTTAACAATGACATAATCCAAGGTAGGTTCAAAAAGAGCTGAAGTACTTTGCGTGATCTGGTTATTTAATTCATCTAAATTATAGCCAATTGCCAATTTAGCCGCAATTTTCGCAATCGGATAACCCGTCGCTTTAGAAGCCAATGCAGAAGATCTTGATACCCTTGGATTTATTTCAATCGCAATAATATTTTCGTGATCATCAGGTGAGATAGCAAATTGAACATTGCATCCTCCAGCAAAGTTCCCAATAGAACGCATCATCTTTATTGACATGTCTCGCATCTTTTGAAAAGTAGTGTCAGACAGTGTCATCGCAGGTGCAACCGTAATGGAATCACCTGTATGAATCCCTAAAGGATCAAAATTTTCAATGGAACAAATGATAACTACATTATCATTATTATCACGTAACAATTCTAACTCATACTCCTTCCATCCAAGTAAAGCTTTATCAATCATGACTTCATGAATTGGAGAAAGCTGTAATCCTCTTTCGAGTAATGTATCAAATTCTTTTGGGTCGTAAACCACAGAGGCACCTGCACCTCCCAATGTGTATGAAGCACGAATACAAAGAGGAAAACCGAACTCTTGTGCAATTTCTTTCCCTTCAAGAAAAGATTTAGCCGTTTTTTGAGGAGCCATACCAATACCTATTTTCCTCATTAAAGATCTAAATTCTTCCCTATTTTCAGTAATATCAATAGCGGCAATATCTACACCAATCATCTTAATGCCATAATCTTCCCAAATACCCATTTCGTCGCATTTCATAGCAAGATTTAATCCCGTTTGCCCACCCATAGTAGGAAGAACTGCATCAATCTTATGATTTTGAAGTATTTGCACGATACTTTCTGGCTCTAAAGGAAGAAGGTATACATTATCAGCCACTAATTTATCCGTCATGATAGTAGCTGGATTTGAGTTAATCAAGGTAACTTCAATTCCCTCTTCTCTTAATGAACGCGCAGCCTGAGATCCAGAATAATCAAATTCACAAGCTTGCCCGATTACAATAGGTCCACTACCGATAATTAAAACTGATTTTATTTCGTGATTTCTTGGCATAATATTAATTAATTTTACGTTTCAAGTTCATTATATTTGATCGAAAATGATAGAAATTTGGTGCAAATTTAATTAAAAAAAACACTCGTTTTTGATACTCTGAAAAATGTTTTAAAGATAAATGTTTACTCATTTATTATTACAACCATAAAAAATCATTCTGTAACGGAATGAATCCCTCCGGTATGAATGAATAAAACGCTAGAATTATTGAATGAAACATCACCGAGTATATCAATCATAGCTAAAAAAGCTTTTCCTGTATATACCTTATCTAATGGAACTTGGATGCGCTTTACGACTTGATTAAGCGATTCAATAAATAAGTTATCTGCTTTTCCATAACCTCCAAAATGATAACTGTCATGAACGAATGTTCTTTCAAATAAAGCATTCAAATCACCTTCATCTAAAAAACTCCACTGCAACAATTTCCTCATCTCGCTTATTGAATCAAACCCCTTTAAAACTGGAACAACATGCAGAGCTGTCATTTCAGGTAAACCAATCAACAAACCACAACTCGTGGTAGTTGTCCCTTGAGCAACAAAAACATGATCATACTCCTTTTTAATTTCAGACCAAATTTCTTGACAACCAATCATTCCGTAATAATTTGCCCCACCTTCGGGAACAATATAAAAACCTAAGAAATCAGATTTTAATTGATCTGTATACATTTTATCATTTCTAAGCGCATATTCTTCCCTTGAAATGAAAATCAAACGCATACCTAAGGCACTACATCTTGACATCACCTCATTTGAGTTAGAATTTAATTCATCACCACGAACAAACCCAATCGATTCAATACTCAACTCATTGCATGCAGCAGCAACAGCAATCAAATGATTTGAATACGCACCTCCGAAAGTAAGCACCCCTTTTTTTTGACTCTGTTCAGCTTGAATGATATTGTATTTCAGTTTTCGCCACTTATTACCAGAAACCTCTTTATGAATCAAATCATCTCTTTTTATAGATAATGATATTCCTCTTTCAGTAAACTCAACTAAATCTAACTCTTGAACAATTGAATTTTTTAAATACCTATCCATAAACACATGATTTTATTTAATGCAAGTAAGCGTATTATTTTATCATTTAAAACACAAAAAACGATTTCATTAATTTACAAATGTAAACTACTTAAAAACTAATTTTAAACACATTTAATTTAATAAAATTCTTATACATACCCTATATTTAGTTAAAATCGGATCTATAAAATACCTTAATCAGCTAATTTAAAGTTTTTTTATTCAAATTCATTTTTCTACATCATTTAAAACTGAAATACTATAAATTCACATTTGTAAACCAATAATTAAGTAGTGAAAACACGCGTTTTGATTATCAATTGAAAATTGATAAGTTTACATCAATAATCAAAATCAATAAAAAAACTTATGAAACGTGTAGTCGTTGGATTATCTGGTGGAGTAGACTCAAGCGTGTCTGCCTACCTCCTTAA
>CAMDGH010000054.1 GCA_945897755.1 Chryseobacterium gleum
ATAAAATAAAATAAACGTTCTTATTTAGTTGGCGCAAAATTAAATTATAAACTAAGGTAAGGCGATTTTGCATAGTAAATGAGACTCATTTTCAACCCTTTTTTTGAATTCTTTTTTTTTATTTGTTTTTGTTTTTTTTAAGGATAAGTTAATTTTTTATTTTTTTTATTAAAAAAAATTACTAAGTTCATGTATCAAATGCAACTTTTAGCTATTGAATTTTAGACTTTTTTCTCTTATAAAATTTAATTCTTCTTTTTTTTGTGTTTTTATTTTATTGATATGAGGTTATTTATTGTTTTGTTTTTATTATCACCTTTTCTTTCTATATCACAAGATCAACCTTTTATAGGTAATGAAAAAAAAGAGTCTAAAAATCCGTTGGAAGAATATGATTTAAATGCTAAACCAATGCATTTAGCGAATTTAAAAAAATGTGAGTTTGGTCTTTATATTTCAAATTCCAATTATCTTCCAGACACACTTTTTTCAATGTATTTTCCTATAAATCATTATAATAAGCTTAGACTTGATCCACTTAACAATTTAAAAGAATTGAGTGGTAAAGATGTTTACAAGTACCGTTATGGTTTTAGTTTTTCGTATTTAATTAATGATTTCTCTAAGGTGAGGTCGTCATTTGATTTTTCTAAATTTTCAATACAAATTTACAATAGAGACAAAGATTTTAGTATCGACTTTAATCAATCGATTTATCAATTAGGCTTATCATATATGTTGTTTAAAAAGATAGGTCCAATCGAATTAAACACGAGTATTGAAGTTCCTTTTTCCATCATTGGAAGTTCTTTATTTTCATATAAAAGTGCAGGAAATCAACTATTTTCTCTCACTATGTCTCAATCCTTTATTTCAGGCATCAATCATTCCATTGGACTTGGGTTATATTTACTTCCAAACTTACGATTGATATCTTCTGTTTCCTACGGTTACCTCTCTTTTAGGTCTAATGCTTCTCGTGAAGTTTTTACAGGGCCATCTTCTGCTTTAGAAAAGGGTGTTGAAAAAAGTAAATATCGCTTTGATTTTTTGTCTAGACCTGTTCTATCTGGAGGAATCGTTTTTCTTTTTTAATAATCAAATATATCTTCGTCATTTAAGTTTAGGTCTATTTCTCGCACAGGGTAAATTGTATTTGTAGAGTCTGTCTTAGGTGTACTTAATTTGATTAACTTAATTGAAGTGACCTTGAGATTTGTGTACCATTTGCAGTTATATTCTTTGCTTTCTATATGAACATCTACTTGTATTTCATTTCCTTCATTTAAAAAGTAAGAGGATGTGTGCTCGTTCCAACATGAAATGCATATTTTTCTAGAATGTTCGCCGTGAGTTTGTATCACTACATCTTGCTTCACCCAATTTTTCAATGGGTTTTTCCCTTGTTGTAAAGGAAGTAGTGTTACTATTTTCCCCGATAATTGCATGAAAAAATGTTTTTTTTTAAATTTACAAAAATAAAAAATAGGAAATTGAAGTTTTTCATCTCTATAAATAAAATCATATCCTGATTTAATAAAAAAACACTAATTTAGCGAACTAATATTAAAAAATATATAATGAAAATTTTTATTCCTCTTTTTATAATTGTTTTTTTGCTTGGAGCATGTAAAAGTACTAAGCTGAATTCGATAAGTTCAACTAAGTTTAATTCTGATATTCGTTACGATTCAATAAAGGATATTGAGGGAACTGCATATAAGACAGTTAAAATTGGAGTTCAGGAATGGATGGCTGAAAACCTAAAGACAACAAAGTATAAAAATGGAGATGATATCATCACTTCTATGCCTTTTGATAAAGATTTAACAGAGGATGTAAAACCAAAATTTCAATGGGCTTATGATGCTCAAGATTATCTCGTTGTTGATTATGGTCGTTTGTATACATGGTATATTATTGAAGATTCAAGAGGGATTTGTCCTGCTGGCTGGCACGTGCCAACCAATCAAGATTGGTCTATTTTAGCACTTAATTTAGGTGGTGAAAAAATTGCAGGAAGTAAATTAAAAGAAGCTGATACGCTTCATTGGGGACAAAGTAATTTATCACTCAATACGAATGGATTTACTGCTCTTCCAGCTGGATTTAGGTATAATTTAGGTGCTTTTAGTAATTTGGGTGATTATGCTTCTTGGTGGACAATGAGCGACGATAGTCAAGGAAATGCTTGGATTCGTTTTGTTAAAAAAGATGAACCCTTGATGTTAATGTTCTTAAATGAGAAAAACGATGGCCATGCTATTCGTTGTATCAAGGATTAATATTTTTATCACATTTAACACAAAAAAGGCAGTTTTTACTGCCTTTTTTGTGTTAAATGAAATCCCTTATTGAAGAATCCCTTCTTTTTAAAGTTAACATCTATTTATTGAAAGTGACTGATGAGTTTAGTTTATACGATTGAAAACGAGTTTTACACTGTGCAGATTCAAGGAACGGGAGCGGAATTATGTAGCTTTTATTCTAAAAAAACGGGAACGGAATACATGTGGTCTGCCAATCCAAAGGTATGGGCGAGTCATGCTCCTGTTTTGTTTCCAATCATTGGCTGTTTAAAGGATGGTTTTTGTTATATTGATAATAAGTCATATGTTATACCAAAACATGGTATTATTCGAAATAATAATGATTTGATTGTTGATAAAAAGGATAGACAAACTGTTTCATTTTCTTTGAGTCATAGTACTGAAAGTTTGAAAATTTACCCCTACTTATTTGAATTTGAAGTTTGTTTTCACTTAGAGGGTAATCGTTTGTTAATAGAGCATACTATTGTTAATAAAGATCATTTAAACACACTCTTTTTTTCTCTCGGGGGACATCCTGCCTTCAAATGTCCTTTTCATGATGGAGAATCATATTCTGATTATTATGTTGAATTTGATATTATTGAGAATGATTTTTCGTGTGAAGTTGATTGTAATGGATTGATTGGAAATGGTTCCAATAAGTTATTAGATAATACAAGTTTTTTAAGCTTAAGTCCATCGATGTTTTCAAATGATGCACTAATTTTTAAAAACCTGCGTTCTAAAAGGGTTTTTTTAAAAAGTCATCTTCATAATGTGTCATTAGAATTAGCGTTTCCCGATTTTGATTATCTTGCATTTTGGGCAAAGCCAAATGCAGCTTTTATTTGTATTGAACCTTGGCTTGGCATATCGGATTCGGTAATTTCTAATCAACAGTTTATTGAAAAGGAAGGAATTCAAAAATTAGAACCATCTTCAACTAAAAAATATCAATTTTCTATCTCTTTATCAGAGTGAGGTCATTTCTAATTCATGAAATAAATAAATGCATTTAAACTAAATGCAACACAAAGCCATGCTAAATAGGGAAGAATAAGCAATGTTTGTGTTGTAAGTGTTTTTGACTTAAGTTCTGCGTGTGCTAAAATAAGTGAAATTAAAAGCAGCATGATTATAAACATTCCGATTAATGTGTTGTGATAATTGAAAAAAACAGGGTTCCAACCGATGTTTAGTATCCATTGTATAATGAAAAGTGCTGCTATTTTTTTTGTTATTAATTTTGATGTTATTGGTTTGATCCAATAGATTGTGTAAAGGATCATGATACTTGTCCATGCAATTCCGAAAACGTATCCCGGTGGAGTCCAAGGGGCTTGGTTTAGTGAGTTGTACCAGTTGTTTGATTTTGGAGGCGACTGTATAAGTTGAGTGCCTATAATAAGCGCGCTAAAATTTATGAATAGGAGTAAAAGAAAAATCCCGGGTTTTTTCATCATTTGTATTTTGGATCTGAATATAATCATTGGTTTCAATTTATTTATTTTGTTGACAATATATGTGTTAACGCACTGATATCATAATTTATTTAGGTCAGTGACTTTATTAAAAATCAAAAATTAATTTTGTATTTGGGTGACGAAATGTGTATTTATTATTTATACAGAAAAAGGTAAGCTATCCAAAAAGAATAATTAAAATTAGTTAAAGATTATTAATTAAGTTTGCATCATGTCCTGCTTTAATGAACATTTTAACAAGGTAAATTTCACACCAAGCTTAGTTTTAGCTAAAGAATATGTTCAGTGTGTTTTTACTGCGTGCGATTTTGCTGCGATTTCTTTGTCGTCGATTGTTTTCGAGAGCTGTGAGTTTGTTGAGTGCAATTTTAGTGTTGTACCGGTTGTTCAAACTGCTTTTAGGGATGTGTCTTTTGTGAAATGTAAGTTGACAGGTGTACGTTTTGAAGATTGTAATACCTTTGGTTTGTCGTTTAATATGTTGGATTGCAACGCAACTCATACTTCTTTTTTTAGATTGAAATTGAAAAAATCAGTTTTTACTAATATTCAGTTTTTTGAATCGGACTTCTCTGAATCTGATTTCACTGAGAGTGTGTTTGATATGTGTGATTTTAGTGGAGCTGTCTTTTATCAAACTCGGCTTGAAAAATCTGATTTTAGAACGTCAAGAGATTTTATTATTGATCCAACTAAAAACAATGTTAAAAAAGCTCGTTTCTCTTTACTCGGACTAAAAGGACTTGTTCATGCTTTTCATATTATGGTGGATTGATTTTGTTTAAAGTTAAATTGAATTTTAAATAAGTTTAGGTCTAATTTTTATAAGATTTAAATTATTACTTTTGATCATTTATTTTTTTGTATGTTTCGAAAACTAATTACTTCTAAGTGGATTAGATATCCCTTTTTTATTTTTATTACTGGCTTTGCTTTGATTGGTTTATTTTTTTCAGGCACATATGTAGCAATGAAGTTTAAGATCACGAATGAACTTGGTGAAATTGATATTAATGATCGCTATTTTCAAGGGATTCAGGATAAATATACGCAAGGGTTTAAGATTAAGTATGCCAAAGATAGTGTGCGGGATTACACTTTTTATAAACGTCTTATTTTACTAAATGATTTTTGTCCTGTAAATGCAAGTTATATTTTTAATGCGCTATCTACTTCAAGAAATGAATTAGAAGCAGGTAAAATGATTGATGCTGTTGAGTTAAATTTACAGGGTAATAAAGCGTATCAAGAGTCATTGAAAAGTATCATGTCAGTTAGTGTTTCGCAAAAAAAGGTGAAAGGAAGTATTTTTGAATGGATGAATATTGCTGAATGGCAAGCGTTTAAAGGTGCTGTAGAAAAAGATCATGCATTGATTGATTCTGTTGCTGAATTAACTGGGGTTGAATCTCGTCTTATTGTTTCTGTTTTAGTAGGAGAACAAATTCGCTTGTTTAATTCAAATAGGGAAGCTTATAAAAAATGGATTGCTCCTTTAAAAATACTTTCTGTTGAAACGAAATTTTCTTTTGGGGTAACTGGTATTAAAGAGCATACCGCTATCGCTATAGAACAACTTTTAAAGAATAGTTCATCTGTTTATTATTTAGGTAAACAATATGAGCATTTGCTTGATTTTAAAACGTCAAATCACCAGGCTGAACGAATGTCACGCCTGACAAGTTATCGAAACCATTTTTATTCATACATGTATGCTGCTTTATTTATGAAGCAGGTGATGGTTCAGTGGGAGAAATCAGGTTTTTCTATCGCTGATCGACCTGAGATATTGGCTACATTATTTAATGTAGGTTATATTCAGTCTAAACCTAAAAAAAATCCTCGTGTTGGAGGTTCTTCTATCCTTATTCATAATAAAAAGTATTCTTTTGGTGCAATAGCATATGAGTTTTATTATTCTGGCGAATTGTTTAATTTGTTTCCTTTTAAACCTTCTAAATTTGACTGGAACAGTAAGGTGTAATCGTCTTTTTTTATCAGTCTTAGCGATTTTTTCTTTTTTTCTTTTTAATGTAGCGTTTATTTCTAAGGATGGAGGAAAAGAGAAAATGACTTGGATTCCAATATCATCTAATGTTCACTTCTTGGAATGGGATATTCCTGTTAAATCTATTTTAAGTGATTCTAAACTTACCGTGATTCGTTTCAAATCCGATGTGGTTAAAGCTTCTCTCTGTATGGCTTCTGAAAAGAAAATGGTTTCTAAACGATTACCTGAATGGCTTAATGATAATGGCTTTCACTTGGTTTTTAATGCGGGTATGTATAATCTTAATAATCCTATTGTGAGTAGGGGGCAGATGCAGTCAGTAAGTCATGTTAATAACTCAGTGTTTAATGCTGAATATCGGGGCATTATCGCGATGGACCCGTTCAATACGAATGATCCTTCATTGCTTTTAGCTGATTTAAATTGCACTGATTTAAAAGCGATAAAGAGTAGGTATGGGACTTTTTTTCAGAGTTTAAGAATGATTGATTGTAAAGGCCAATCGATTTCTTGGAACAAAAGAAAGCAATCTTGTAGTATGTTGTTGATGGCAAAAGATAAAATTGGAAACGTGTATTTATTTTTTGCTAGGTCTCCTTATACACATAATGAAATGAGTTCTTTTTTAAAGCTTTTTTCAGCAGATTTATCTACTGCAATTTATTTAGAAGGCGGTCCTGAAACAGGAATTATGCTTAAATATAATAATATACACATTGAAAGAATAGGGAGTTATGTTTCAGATGTGTATGCTACAGATACAAATACTCGATTTTGGAAACTTCCGAATGTTATTGGATTGAATTTCCTCGATTAATTAGTCTTTAATACAGCGTATGGATGCTCCAGATTTTTTAAAGAGGGCATAATTACCAAGTCCAGAATTATAGATGTTTAGATTTCTATGGTTTGCATTTTCAGCTCCTGTTTGTGTAGATGTCCACCAGTATCCTGTTATGTTGATGAGGTCAAATGTTCCGTTGCTATTTCTATATCCTGCTGGTAATGCAGTGAAACCTGTTTCATTTGTTACTTCTTTGTTCGCGATACTCCAGTGTGTGGAACCAAGCTCTTTTAGTTTGTACCCCACATTATCTAAGCCTCCTAAATAGGTAGTCATTTTTAACCATTCATCTTCCCGAGGCACGTGCCAATTTGTTGGGCAAACTCCCTTTAAACTAGAAGCAACATACCAAGTGTAGAGTAGGCCTGCATTTTTAGAGAGTTCTTTATTATTGTTGTAGGACCATTGATAGATTGGGGCTGATTGATTTGATATGTCTGTCAACGGGTCAGATGTTGATGGTATACTTGTTCCGTCAGAAAACTTAGTTGTTTTTAGATTTTCAGCCATCCAGGTTTGTGTTCCTATCTTTATTGTTTTGTAGCTGTTACCGTCAATGTCTTGAATTGTTTCGAATGTAAGAGAAGGAAACACAGCTGGGCTATATGTGGTAGGGGGAATGGATGTTGTTTTAATGATGATTTCACCACCCAGTGTTGTGCCTGCTTCATTCGTAAAGAATGGCTTGATATAGTAATAGGTGTTTGGACTCAATTTTTCTATTGCACTTGTAAAGATCCTTTCTTTTGAAATAGCTTCTGTTTTTGAATCGCTTAAGAGTGGATTGCTTTTGGTACTCCAAACGAATCCGGTTTTGATTTGTTTTCCGCCTCCATCAAAGTTAGTTTTACCTTCACATATAAATGAATTGCTTGTGACAGAATAGTAGCGTATTATCGAACTAGTTCCTAGAACTATTTTCGGTACGATTTCTCCTTTTTCATTTTTTGTTAATGAAGGGTCTAATTCTTTTTTACATCCGCTATGGAGGATTAATAATAAAAGAAAAGGGACAATATTTTTCATTTATTTATTAGTGAAAAGTAAGTGGTGAAAATCCTTATTTTTTTCAAAAATACACAATCTTATAGTTATTGTAAAATCATTTTCAAAAATTACTCGGATATTATGATAAAGTTTAATTTCGTGTTCGGATTAAATCCGGATTTTTAACTCTAAATCTGTTTTTTTAATTATTAAATATTTAGTTTATGTAATATCATATTATTTAATGTAAATCAATAATTTAAATTAATTTAAATGTATCTTTAGTTTATATAAATTAAAGGTTTTTTATTAAGTGTGTGTACATGTTTAGCATGTGTTTTATGTCTTTTTTTGAGACGGTTTCTGTAGGTGTGTGAATGTTTTCACATGCTGCACCGATGAAGCACCAATCGATTGGGAGTTCACTGTTTTGAAGATAGCTACCATCGCTTCCTCCAGATGATTCTACTTCAAGTTGGAAAGGAACGCCAGATTCTTTTGCCAATGAAATTATTTTTTTTAGATAGCTTCTTCTTGGAATTGATCCATCTCTCAACGAGATAACGACTCCTTTGTTTGTGTGAATGTGGCTTGATGTCCAGGTTATATCTGAAATGAGGGCCTGAGTGATGTTGTATGTGTTGTATAAGTATTTTGCGCAAAATGCTACGCTATTCCCACCGTGTTCTTCGTATGTACTAAAAACAATTGCACCATGTTCTAAATTTTCCGCTAGTTTTAGTGTATTCCAAACTCCAAGTCTGTTGTCTAGGTAGGGGGTTTGGATATGTGTTTTATGATTGATGAAGTTGGGTTTGAAGGTGAGTATGGTCCCAGGTTCTATGTTCCTGTCGAGGATACATTGAAGGTGGTATTGGTTAGTTTCGGTTTCTATTATGAGGAGTTCGGTTTCTATTTCACCAATAGAGTCTTTGCCTACGAGTATTGTTCCGTCGATTAATTCTGGTCCTCCAATAGGGATTAATTTGTTTGTGTGACTTACACTAAATCCAATGGTGTCTATGTGTGCATATATTGCAGTTTTTGGGTCCCCGAAAATGAGGATGATGCAATCCTGAAAATTTTTTCCTTGTATGATTTTCGGTTTGATTTTCCAGTTAGCTTTATTTGTTTCTATGTGTGATAGTATGAAATTTTTCATTTCCTCTTCATCGCTTGATGCGCCTTGAATTGAGCTTAGTTTTTTTAGTAATTCCATACTTTTTTTAGTTTACGCTATTTAGTAGATGCCTAATTCTGTGATTAAAATAGGTTGTGATTTTAACGTTTTTTTTAACTGAATGCTTTTTGTTAGTGGGATTTCTATGATTAGTGAGCATTCTAGTTGAAAATCTTGTTTTTGAACTTTTAGTTGGTTTGTTTTTATCAAGTTCATGATGATGGGGGTCAGGTTGTGATTAAATTCTAATTTGAGGTGTTCGTGTAATTCTTTTGTGATGATTTCTCCAGATTGGATTGCTTCTTTTGCGGCTGTTTTGTATGCATGAATAAGTCCTCCTACTCCTAATTTTGTTCCTCCAAAATATCGGATTACTCCAATCAATGTGTTTGATAATTGCTGTGATTGAATTTGACCGAGTATAGGTTGACCTGCGCTATTGTTAGGTTCTCCGTCGTCGTTTGTGCGTGTTTGGTAGTTTGTTACTCCTAGTCTGAATGCGTAACAAAGGTGTCTTGCTTGTGGGTGTGCTTTTCTCCAACTGCTTAGTAATACTCTTGCTTCCGATTCGGTATAACAAGGACTAGCATATGAATGGAATTTTGATCCTTTCTCTTTGTATAGTCCTTCACTTGTTTTCTGAAGTGTGTTGTAGCTATAGCTGGTGTTGCTTTCCACTGGAGTCGGGGAAGAAAAAAGCCTGCTTTAGGCAGGCTGAATTAATTAGTTGATTGCTAGTTTTTTCTCAAGGTCTGCTAAGTAGACTTTAAATTGTTTGTCTGTTTCGGAAAGGTTTGAAACCGTTCTGCATGCGTGAAGCACGGTTGCATGGTCTTTTCCTCCGCAATGAGCTCCAATGTTTGCAAGTGAAGATTTAGTAAGCTTTTTGGAAAAAAACATCGAAATTTGTCTTGCTTGGACGACTTCTCTTTTTCTTGTTTTTGATTTTAAGACTTCCATTGGTAGGCTGAAGTAGTCGCAAACTACTTTTTGAATGTATTCAATGGAGATTTCACGAGATGTACTTTTTACAAATTTGTCAATCATTTGTTTAGCAAGTTCAAGTGTGATCGCTTTTTTATTAAGCGAAGCTTGAGCTAATAATGATGTCCATGCGCCTTCCATTTCACGAATGTTTGTGTTGATGCTATAAGCAAGGTATTCTACAATTTCTGAAGGTAGCTCAATTCCGTTGCCGTACATTTTACGTTGCAAAATCGCAATTCTTGTTTCTAAATCTGGAGGTGTTAGGTCTGCTGATAATCCCCATTTAAAACGTGAAAGTAAACGCTGTTCCATGTCTTGCATTTCTACTGGGGGTTTGTCTGATGTAAGAATGATCTGTTTTCCGTTCTGATGTAAGTGATTGAATACAGAGAAGAATACATCCATTGTTTTTGTTTTTCCTGCGAAAAACTGAACATCATCGATGATCAATACATCTACCATTTGATAGAAGTGTATGAAGTCGTTTGTGGATTGGTGTTTTATTGCGTCAATAAATTGGTGTGCAAATTTCTCGGAACCAACATATAAGACGGTTTTGTTTGGGTGTTGTTCTTTAATACTTATTCCAATTGCATGAGCTAAATGTGTTTTACCTAAGCCTACTCCACCGTAAATGAGTAGTGGGTTAAATGCTGTTCCTCCCGGTTTGTTGGCTACTGCATATCCTGCGGATCGTGCTAATCGATTGCAGTCTCCTTCAATAAAATTATCGAAAGTCCATGCTGAATTAAGGTTGGATTCTATATTTACTTTTTTTAATCCTGGAATTATAAATGGGTTTCTTATCTGATTTTCATTGATGTTTAATGGGGCGTTGATAGGGTAATTTTTTGTTGATGAGTTGTTTGATGTTGGTATTTTTACTGTGTATGGATTGGCGTTTTTAGTGTTGTTTTCCATGACAATACTGTATTCTAGTCTACCTTCGTTTCCGACAACACGTTTTATTACTTTTTTCAAAAGAACAATGTAGTGTTCTTCTAGCCATTCGTAAAAGAAGTGGGAAGGAACTTGTATGGTTAGAATGTTTGTTTCTAATTTTACAGGAATGATTGGAATAAACCATGTTTTGTAGGAATTCAAAGCGATGTTATCTTTGATTACTTGCAGGCATTTCTCCCAGGCTGAAATGTGATCCATTTTAAGTTTTTTTTTATTATGCTATGAGTTATTATCTTTTGTATGTTAAAAACTTTTAGATAGCTTAACTTATTGATTTTCAATAGCTATTTCTTTGTCTATTTCTACACTACAAAGATTATTATAAAATAGTTTAAAAAAAAATCGATTAGCCATTGACTTTTATTTTTTTTTGATTAAGGGTTATTTTATTCTTTTATTTTTTTAAAAAAAAGTGTTCTTTTCAATGTTTTTATTTATCATTGAATTTAATATTTTTTTTATGGAAATTGATTTTGCTAAAAGTACTTTAATACGAGTTCGATATGGTGAAACAGATCAGATGGGCTATTGTTATTATGGTAATTATGCTCAGTATTTTGAGGTAGGTCGCGTTGAAGCTTTGAGGGGTTTTGGTTTGAGTTACAAGGATATGGAGGTAAGGGGTGTAATGTTGCCTGTACTAGATTTTCAAGTGAAATACATTGCTCCTGCATTTTACGATGATTTATTGACTATTGTGACTAAAATTGTTTCGTTGAAGGGTTCGAGGTTGTATTTTGAATATGAGGTTTTGAATGAGCAGAATGAGCTTTTGTCTGTTGCTTCAACAACGTTGGTTTTTGTTTCAAAGGGATTGATGAAACCAATTCATCCACCAAAGGATTTTTTAAAGATAATGGAGGATCATAGTGTTAAATTGAAGAATGATGAGTGAAAACGCTTCCTTTTCTCCGTTTACTAGGGAGTTGTTAGATCGTGCTTTTTCTCTTAGAGAGGGTGAGGTTAAAATTGGTCAAAAAGCTGCTGTTTTTGATGATTTTGGACTTGTAAAAACGAAGTTTGTTATTTTGGGCGTTTCTGAGGATGTTGGTCCAAGGGCAAATATGGGTGCGCCTGGCTCTGACCGTTCTTTTGATGTGTTTGTCAATCGTTTTTTGAATATGCAATCCAATCGTTTTTTTGATGGTTCTGATTGTTTAATTATGGGCAAGGTGATTGGTTTTTCTAGTCCTGACGCATCTATTCCTGAGTTAAGAGCGTGTGTTGAAGAAATTGACTCGATGGTGTTTGAATACTGTGTTAGGATTTTTTCGATGAAAGCAATTCCGATTGTTATTGGTGGAGGGCATAATAATGCTTACCCTATTATAAAGGCCTATCATTCTGTTTTCGGTTTGGGGCTTGATGTGATTAATTTGGATCCTCATGCTGATTTCCGTCCTTTGGAGGGAAGACATAGTGGTAATTCTTTTTCGTATGCAATGAGTCAAGGAATGTTGTCTTCGTACCATGTAATAGGCTTACACAAGCAGTATAATAGTGAGTCTATGTTGTTAGAATTAGAAAATAATAAGTGTTTTTTTTCGTTTTATGAAGATTATTTAATGGGGGTTAATTCTTTTGTTTCAGATTTTTCAAAAATCAAGCGTATTTTAGGTTTTGGGGATGCTGATAATGATGCTGAATTTGGATGCGAAATCGATATGGATGCGATTAAAGGAATGCCTTCTAGTGCGTTTACCCCATCTGGTTTTTCATTGGATGAAGTAAGGGCATATCTTGGGTTAATGAATGTGTCTTTTAGATTGCTTTACCTTCATTTACCCGAGGCAGCTCCCTTATCTTCAAGAGAGGATGCTATTGTGGGTAAGTCTCTTTCCTATTTAGTGTCTGATTTTTGTGCTTCTTATCGGTTTTAGTTTTTTTTTATGATATTTTAAATTTGGTGAACTATGATTGCAGAGTTGATTTCAATTGGGGATGAATTGTTAATTGGTCAAACGGTGAATACAAATGCTTCTTGGCTAGGAAGTGAATTGTCTTTGAGGGGCATTTCGGTTAAGTGGGTAAGTGTTGTTTCGGACGATGTTGTTTCCATTGTGAATGCGTTTGACCTTGCTCTTGGTCGATCTCAATTGGTAATTGTTACGGGAGGGTTAGGTCCAACAAAAGATGATATTACTAAAAACACTTTGGTTGATTATTTTGATACGCGTTTGGTTATTAATGATGAGGTCTTACTTCGAATTGAAGCATATTTTAAAGCGAGGGGTAAAGAGTCACTTGAGGTAAACCGTATGCAAGCTGCTCTGCCTGAAGCGTGCGAGGTGATTCATAATTTGTATGGTACCGCTTGCGGAATGTGGTTTGAAAAGGATGGGGGAGTGTTAGTTAGTTTGCCTGGGGTGCCTTATGAAATGAAGGGCATGATGAATGATGAGGTTTTTTCTAAAATTAGGAATCGTTTTAATACGAGGAGTTTGTTTCATAAAACGCTTTTAACTACTGGGTTGGGTGAGTCGTTCTTAGCTGAACAAATAAAAGGAGTGGAGCATCGTATTTATGCCTCTGGTATGAAGTTGGCTTTTTTACCTTCCGCTGGAATGGTGAAATTGCGAATTACATCAATTAAAGGGAGTGAGGATGCTTTTTTGATAGATTCGTTTTTCAAGGAGATTACAGACTTGCTTCCTGAACATGTTTTTGGTTATGAAGATGATTCCTTGGCATCGGTTGTGGGTGATTTATTACTTCGTTCGGGTAAAACAGTTGGAACGGTTGAGAGTTGTACTGGAGGTGGGCTAGGGAATGCATTGGTCTCTATTCCTGGTTCTAGTTCCTATTTTGAAGGTGGATTGATTACGTATTCCTATGGTTTGAAAGCGAAACTGGCTTCTGTGTCTCAAGAAACACTGGATTCATTCGGTGCAGTGAGTGAAGAAGCTGTAATCGAAATGGCTAGGGGTGGACAATCGGTGCTAAACGTTGATTATTGCATCTCTATTTCGGGTATTGCTGGGCCTGATGGAGGGACGAGTGATAAGCCAGTAGGAACTGTCTGGATGGCATTAGCTTACGATGGTAGGATTGATGTTAAGAAATTAAATTTAGGAGGAGATAGAGAACGTAACATACAAATGACTATATTTGCAGGTATGAACATGCTACGTTTAGTATTGTTGTTAAAAAATAAATAAAAAATAATTAATTTAAGTTGTGAGTTGTTGAAAAAATTCTTTTCTTTGCAGTTCCTATTTAGATTATAGTTAAATTATATAAGATGTCACGAGTTTGTCAATTAACGGGTAAGTCAGTAATGGTCGGAAACAATGTTTCTCACTCAAACAGAAAAACAAAACGTAAGTTTTACCCAAACTTAGTTACTAAAAAGTTTTTTCTTCCTGAGGAAGAAATTTATGTAACGTTGAAGATTTCAACCGCTGCGTTAAGAACAATTAATAAAAAGGGGATCTCTGCTTGCATGAAGGAAGCACGTGAAAAAGGATATCTTAAATAAATCTATTGTACCCATTGTGATAATGGCATAAAAAAATAAAGAAAATGGCAAAGAAAGCGAAAGGTAATAGAATACAGGTAATATTAGAATGTACTGAGCACAAACAATCAGGTGCTTCAGGAACATCTCGTTACATTACGACTAAAAACCGTAAAAACACACCTGAGAGATTGGAAATTAAAAAGTACAATCCTATTTTACGTAAGTACACGATTCACAAAGAAATTAAATAATAGTCTGATATGGCAAAGAAGGTAGTAGCATCCTTACAAAAAGGAGGAGGTAAAGAGCATTCAAAAGTGATTAAAATGATTAAATCTGAAAAATCAGGTTCATACACTTTCAAAGAAGAAATCGTTCACAATGACAAAGTGAAAGAGTGGTTTGTTAAAAACTAATTTTTAGTATTAATTATATTTTGATTAGCTACCTTACTGAGGTAGCTTTTTCTATTTTAAGTATTATGGCATTTTTCGGTTTATTTTCAAAGGAGAAAAAAGAAACCCTTGAGAAGGGTTTAGAGAAAACGAAACAAAATTTTTTCACTAAAATTGCACGATCGATTGTAGGTAAATCTCAGGTTGATGATGATGTGCTAGATAATCTAGAAGAGATTTTAATTTCTTCTGATGTGGGTGTTGAAACTACAATTAAAATTATAAATCGAATTGAAGCACGGGTTGCACGAGATAAGGTTTTAGGGACTTCGGAATTAAATCGTGTTTTGAAGGAAGAAATTACAGCTTTACTCGCTGAAAATAATTCACATGGTGTTTTTAGTTCAGACCTTCCGGATACCAATGGCTTGCCTTATGTGATTATGGTGGTTGGTGTAAATGGTGTAGGAAAAACGACAACGATTGGTAAACTTGCGAACCATTTTAAAGAGTCTGGTAAAAAGGTTGTACTTGGAGCTGCAGATACGTTTAGAGCTGCTGCAGTAGATCAATTGATTATTTGGTCGGAAAGAGTTGGTGTTCCAATTGTGCATCAAGGTATGGGTGCCGATCCTGCTTCTGTTGCTTTCGATGCTTTGTCCTCAGCAAAAGCGCAAGGTGCCGATGTGGTGATTATTGATACTGCTGGACGTCTTCATAATAAGGTTAATTTGATGAATGAATTAACTAAAATTCGTAGGGTGATGGATAAGGTGATTCCAAATGCACCTCACGAAGTTTTGCTAGTTTTAGATGGATCTACAGGGCAAAATGCCTTTGAACAAGCAAAACAATTTTCTCTTGCAACTGATGTTACAGCCCTTGCTATTACCAAATTAGATGGTACTGCGAAAGGTGGTGTGGTAATTGGTATTTCCGATCAAATGAAAATTCCTGTCAAATATATTGGTGTTGGTGAGCAAATGAATGACCTTCAGTTGTTTGATAAAAATGAATTTGTTGAATCTTTATTTTCTTAATAATTACCTAAATTTGACATCATGAAGCTGAGTTATCTTTTTTTAAGTTTGTTTTTTGTAGGGTGTGTTGCGTCTAAAGTTTCTTCAACTGCAGATCATAAATCTGTTTCAAAGAAAAAAATCTATACTGCAAAGGAACTTGAAAAATATAAAGTTACAAATCCTTCAACCGGAATAAAAAAGATGGAAAAAGGAGGCGAAACACCTTCAAATTTAGTTACTCCTCAAGTTAATGAGTTCCGAAATGAATAATGCGTTCAGTCGAGAGTAAGATTGTTGGATATTCAAAAGTAATTCTGTTATTGTTAAGTATGATAACCCTACTTTTTTTTACGTGTTAAAAAAAAAGTGTTTTACATTAAATGAAAAGAGACTTATCTAACTTTAACCATTCTAGCGTAGCTTGATGGAAAATGTCTTCCTGTACCTGCTGACTTAAGTCACTTTCCTCGATGAATTTTCCTATTTCTAAATCTCCAAGTGGAAATGGATAGTCCGTTCCGAAGCATACTTTTTTACTTCCTTGCATTTTCAATATGTATTTCAATAAATCAATGTCGTGTGTAATACTATCCACCCAAAATTTACCGACATACGCTCTCGGATTGATTGGATTGTCGATAGCGACTAAATCAGGGCGACAATTGAATCCGTGTTCTACACGGCCTAGGGTTGGTAAGAAAGAACCTCCAGCGTGCGAAAAACAAACACGTAGATTTGGTAGTTTTTCTAGTAAGCCACTAAAAATCATTGAACAAGCAGCTCTTGAAGTTTCAGCAGGCATACCAACTAGCCAAGGTAGCCAGTATTTTTTCATACTATCCTCTCCCATCATTTGCCATGGGTGAATCATCACTGCCATGTCTAATTCTGCCATAGCTTCAAAGATTGGAAAGAACTCAGGTTCACCTAAGTTTTTGTCGTTTATGTTGCTTCCAATTTGAATGCCAATTAAACCGATGTCTTTACACCTCCTTATTTCTTTAATTGCTCTTTGTGTATCTTGCATCGGAATTGTACCTAATCCAATATAGTTTTTTGGATATCGAGCAACTAAGTCTGCAATATGGTCATTTAAAAATGTAGATGATTCCAAACAATCTTCTGGTTTCGCCCAGTAAGAGAAAAGAACGGGGATTGTACACACAACTTGAACAGTTGTTTTAAAATCTTGATATTCTTTAACACGAAAATTTTCATCCCAACAATTTTCTTCGATTCTACGGAAGAAACGACCACCTTGCATCATATCGGCTGTTTTGTCCTCATTATGGTTTAGATAAATGAAGTCTCCATATCCAAATTTACCATGCCAGTCTGGAAGGTTTTTAGGGATGATGTGTGAGTGCATATCAATTTTAAGCATAAATCAAATGTTTGTTTGCGAAGATAATAAACTTAGAGGGATTTTAAAATAGTCAATTTTGTTACTCGTTTTTAGCATTGGTATGTGATAATAGATCGTAAACTTGATTTCAAATAAAAAATCATTCTTGTTTTTTTATTTTTATTATCAATTTATTTTTAGTTTTTTGTAATTGTGGGAGGAGCTGTTTTTAGATCTGTTACAGGTGTCTTTTCATTTGACTTTTGTCCTTCAATTTTAGGTCCTCTCAGATGAATTACTAGTCCATTTAAGAAATTACGTAAAAATTGATCTCCACAATTCTTATATTTAGGATGATCTTCACTTCTAAAAAGGGCTCCTATTTCACTCTCTGTTGCTTTAAAATCAACTAATTTTAAGATTTCAATAATTTGGTCGTTACGCAATTGAAGTGCTACGCGTAATTTTTTGAGAATGTCATTGTTTGTCATTGTGTTTAAATTTTAATCAAATATAGCTAAATTACAGGTCTTTATTGTTCAAATTAGTTGATTTGATTTATGGATGATATTAAATTTATACTGCCCCCCATTTTTAGGACCTTTAAAGGAAAGAGATATTCTGAAACATTTTTATGCCATGGAAGACAACAAGACGTTGATTAAGCAAAAAAATGAAACTTTTAAGGGATAAGCTATTATAAATTAATGCTAGAAAAAGTATTGATTTAATTCTCAAAGTCAGTTTGTTTTCAAAATACGTGTTTAACGTGTAAAGAAAATTGAAATATCTTTACATGAAAATAAAACGTGTAAAG
>CAMDGH010000055.1 GCA_945897755.1 Chryseobacterium gleum
TAAAAATCGGACAACTTCATTTGTTGCCAATAATGAAGTTGTTGAGTAATGATAAATCGAGTATAGTGTACTTGGTACATTGAGTTCAAATGTAACTAAAGAATTAGAAATCCAACTTCTTAATTGTTTAAGGTGCTGGTTTATACAATTTTGTTCTTGTTCGTCAAATGAGTGATGTGTAATTGCATTTGAAAGTCTATTGGACATAAGTGTTTGTTTTTTTGTCAAGGATTAATGCGCGCGCATAAAGATCGTCCCAAAATGATGCACGTAAGTTTAGTGATTTCAACATGCCTTTTCTGAGTTCTAAGTAAGCTTCGGGACTTGAACTTGCCATTTCTCGAGCAATTTCAAGTAAAATTAAACCATGTTCATCATCTACTTCTGTATGAAGTGGAAAAAAAACATATTCTTCTAAGCTGAGTGATGTGTGTTGTTCAATTGCTGAAATAATGTCTTTATATAGGTATTTAACAATAGATTCTGTCCCAAGGCCTATTGCTCCAACGCTAGATATAGCAGAACTATGTTGTGTTAATGATAAAAAAGATTCTCTCCAAATGGATACTTCGATGCCTATTTTATTCGTATTCGTTACTCCCATTGCTTCTTGAAAACGTTCGAATAGTGTTGGGTGTGCTATCCCCTGAACCCATTCATCTGAAATTCCTAAAGATCGAATTGCTAATAAATCATCTTCTTCAATGAGTCCAGCTTCCTCACTCAAGTTGGCTAATAAGTGATTTCGGTGTGAGGGTGATTCTAATTTTGAAATCACGGAACTTAGATAACGCGGAAACCAGGCGCTATAAAAGCCATATTGACTAGCGAAATCTTTCAAAACAGCATGCATGTTATTAAAAGAACCGTTAGCTAATGCTTTTAAATATGGATGCTGAACAGCCCTATGCTGTATTGCTTCGTTTAGTAATTGTTGCATGTTATTATTAAATTATTGTGTTGTAAAATTAGATAAAAATATATTTTTTTAAGTTCCCTTTCAATACATAAAACAATTTAATATGAACTTAGTTTGTTTTTTTATTAATTTCATAATTCCATTTTCTGTTATTTATTTTGCGTAGTATTTTTTTGCTAGGTAAGAGATGATAAGTCTAATTTTACCATAGTTTATCCGTTCATCTAATGCCTGAAATAAAGGTTTAAGTTCCTTTATTGGGGAGAATTGCGGTAGAATATTTTCAACCATTTCTTTTTCTTCTTGTGAAAAGTATTTCTCGATGTCAAACACTTCTCCTTCGTCGAATAATTTAGCAAAGTGAGAGTATATCGTTACAGAAGATAAATCACGATGTTTAGCGATTTCTTCGATGCTAAAACCCCTTTTTATTAAATCGTGCGTAATTTCAGTGGTGGATTTTTTATCTTCTTTCTCCTGGGTTTTCACCTCTTTTTTTTGTGATGTAAAAATCTTGTTGTAATCTGATTCACTTTTAAATTGCATAATGATATTCATGAATACATCTCCGTAATTGGAAAGCTTATGCTCTCCAACTCCTTGTATGGAGAGAAACTCTCGATCGCTTGTGGGTTTCTCTATACACATTTGTGTCAGTGAAGCATCAGAGAATATTACAAAAGGAGGTATGTTTTGTTTAATAGACAGTTGCCTTCTTAATAATTTTAGTGCGTCAAATAGTTGTTCGTCTTTAGTTAGAGGTGTAATTTGTTTTTTAATACTGGTGTTTTTTGTATTATTTTCTGTAATTTCTTTGTATGTTGATAATTGAATTTGCTGCTTTCCGTATAATACATCTTCTCCAAAAGGACTTATTTTTAAATGCATATTCTCATCATATGCAACCTCGATTAAACCAATATTTTTAAATTGAGTCAGATAATACTGCCATTCTTTAAACGCTAATTCGGCACCAATTCCATAGGTTTTAAGAGTATTATATCCTTTTGAAAACATTTCTGTTGTTTTTGCTCCTCGCAACAAGTCGATTAGTGTGTTGTTACTTGCTTTTTCTTGTGTCCTTTTGATGGCGGATAATGCTTTTTGTGCAACGATTGTTCCATCAAACATCTCAGATGGATTTCTACATACATCGCAATTACCACAGTTTTGTATCAGTTGTTCACTGAAGTATGCAAGTAGTATTTTTCTTCTACAAGAAGTTGCTTCTGCGTACTCAAGCATTCGATTTAATTTTTCAATGAGTACATCTCCATGTTCACTTTCTCTGGCGAAATCAGCCAGTAGTTTCACATCTCTATAATTGTAAAAGAGTAGTGTGTCTGAAGGCATATTGTCTCTTCCTGCTCTTCCAATTTCTTGATAATAACCCTCAATATTTTTTGGTAAATTATTATGAATTACCCATCGAACATTTGATTTGTCGATACCCATTCCAAATGCTATGGTAGCACATATTACAGGTGTTTCATCGTTAGAAAAAGCGGTTTGTATCTTTTCTCTTGCATCGGATGTAAGTCCTGCATGATAATAATTTGCTTTGATTCCATTTGATTCAAGAAGATTAGCCCATTCTTCAGTCTCTTTTCTACTCAAGCAATAGATTATTCCTGATTTACCAGGTCTTGTCTCTATGAAATGGAGTATTTTTTCAATTTTTTTTTGTTTGCTTATGTTGCCGAATACATTGAGGTTTAAATTTGGACGATCAAAGGATGAAATGAATGTTTTGGGATTTCTTAGTCCGAGATGTGTTTCGATGTCTTTTCGAGTAATTTTATCTGCTGTGGCTGTAAGTGCAATAAATGGAATGTCTTTGTACCTTGCGCGAAGATTGGATAATTGTGTATATTCTGGTCTAAAATCATGCCCCCACATTGAAACACAATGCGCTTCATCGATTGCTACAAAACTAATCTTAAGCTCGTTCAACCAGCTTGACATTGCGGGGATTAGTGTTTCAGGAGAAAGGTAGAGTAGTTTTATGTTGCCGTTACGTGCATTAGATAGAACTTGGTTTTTATCATTTTCACTCATGCTTGAGTTTATGAAAGCAGCTTGAATTCCATTAGAATTAAGCGAATCTACCTGATCTTTCATTAGCGAAATTAAAGGAGAGATTACGAGTGTAATGTTGTCAAAAAGTAATGCGGGGATTTGAAAACAAATTGATTTCCCGCCCCCTGTAGGCATGAGAACTATTATGTCTTTTTTTGATAAAACGGATTCAATAATGTCTTCTTGATCTCCTCTAAATGCAGTGAAACCAAATTTTTTCTTTAAAAGTTGTCCTGGTGTATCTGATGTTTCGATTTTGTTGCTCAATGATCTGTTTTTTACTGTTTATTTATTTGGTCACCATCTAAAATCTCATTGATTATATGCTTTAGTTGGGTTAAATGGATTTTTGTTTGTAAATCTTTTACTGATAGAAGCGTTTTTTTTATTTCTTTTTCGATACTTTCCAAACTCGCTCTTGCAATTCCGTATACATCTGTCAATGATTGAGTTGTTGCTTGGTAATCTGTTGTTTTACGATCAGTCATGTTTTCAAGAATCGAAATGTAATTAAGTTGTAAATTTCGTCGGTACACATCGATTTCCGAATTGTTCTTGAGTTCTGAAAAGACATGGTCTTTTAAAAAGAGAAACAGCTCATTTAGAGTTAAGTTTTGTTTCGATTCTGCGCTGCATTCAATGATCCGGATTAATTTATCGTTCGAAAGTATGTTCTTTAAGTTATTCAATTGCATTGTTTTAATTTTTTCAACTATTCCTGTTTCTGGTTTAATTTTAGATAAAATTGATTGATCAATCAGCCATTTTGGTGTTTTTAACACGTTGTTATCAATAAATTTTAATGCGTTTAATTGAATGTCCTTCGGAACACATTCGTAACTATTTCCTTTCATGTCGTATGTTTTTGGATTTTCATATATTCCTCCAATGTGTTTGGAAACATGGTTTATATAGAGCACATATTGTTTAAATACATTCGTATACATTTCTTTCAGTTCTGAATAGTTTTCACCATTTTCTGAAGTCCATGAGATTAGATTTGGCACAATACGTTTTAAATTTTCGATTCCATAAGCAGATGCTTTCATGGCATCGTCAGATAAGTCTTCGGTTTGATAACGTGGATCGGTTGGGTGGTTTTCTGTTCCAAAACGTAAGCGTGGATTAGCGTATTTTTCTTTTGTTAGCTGGTGTAAAATTGATTTTTCCACAAACGCATCTTTAGTATCGTTAAAATAAGTGTAGCCCCATTGTATTGCCCACTTGTCATAATCTCCTATGCGAGGAAATAAATCTTTAACGCTGTCTTTTGGTTGTGCTACATAATTAAACCGGGCGTAGTCCATAATGGATGATGTGTGACCATTAGCTTTACACCAATTTTTATCGCGTAATTTCTCTACTGGTGTTGCATTGCTTGCACCCATATTATGACGCAAGCCGAGGGTGTGCCCAATTTCATGTGAGGAAACAAATTGAATAAGCTCTCCCATTAGTTTGTCGTCAAATTCTCGTTTCTGTGCCCTTGAATCGTTAGGAGATGTTTGGATGAAATACCAATCGTGTAATAAACTCATGATGTTGTGATACCATCCAATATGGCTTTCCAGTATCTCTCCTGTTCGAGGATCATTTACGTTTGGTCCGTAGGCATTTTGAATACTTGAAGCGAAATATCGAATTACAGAAAATCGTGCGTCTTCTAAACTCATTGTAGAATCTTTTTCTGGCCAATATTCTCCACGGATGGCATTTTTCCATCCTGCTTGTTCAAATGCTGTTGCCCAATCATCAACTCCAGCTTTGATGTATTTCTTCCATTTTTCTGGAGTTGCTGGATCTATATAATATACAATTGGTTTTTTAGGTTCGATTAACTGACCATTAGATTGAAGCTTTGCATCTGCTTCATTTTTTGGTTCAAGTCGCCAGCGTGTAATGTAGATTTCTTCTTCAGAACGCTGCGATTCTTCTCCGTAGCGTGTAAGTTGATTGGCGAAATACCCTACGCGATTGTCATAAAATCTTTTTCGCATCGGTACTTTTGGTAAGAGAATGAATGACGTGTTAAGTTCGAAGGTAACATACCCCGTATTTTGGGCTGCTGGGATGGATGTACTCAATCCGTTTGATGAGTATGCGACTGCTTCATAAGTCTTTACTGTTTTTAATTCGATGTTAATTGGGAATGCTTTGATAGAAGCGATGTACGATTTGTCTTTTTGAAATTGGTTGATTTTTTGAATGTCTTTCATTGATGGGTCCAATCCAAATACAATGTTGTCACCTGTGAAATAGTCTGTTACGTCAATTAATACGGAAGTGTCTTTTCGTGATGCAGCGATTTCAAAAGAACCAATGATTGGGTGGATATCACTGTTTTTAACTGCTAAAGCAATTGGTTTTGTGCTATCTGGAGAGTGGGTAACGTATGTTATGCTTTTTAAAAACAAAGACTTGTTAGGGCCTTTTTCCCATCTTACTACTTGTCGGTTCACTTCTTCTCCACCGTATTTTCCGCAAGCTGCTACTGTTTTAGAAAAACGGGTTACACTCATTATATCACAATTAAATAGTGAATCATTGAGTTCGAAATACCATTTATTAGCTACGTTGTGTACTGTAAATAAGCCTTTATATGTCTTTGCTTCTTTCGTTATTATTTCATTAAATGTTTTTGTTTTTTTTTGTTCTTCTTTTTTTATTAATTCATTTTCTTTTTTCTTTTTTTTAAATAATTGAGCACTTATTATATGTTGGAAAAATAAGATTGCTAGTATTAAAAGTGAGTATTTCATAGTGTGTTTTATTTAAAATATAAATATATGTAAAAAACATGAATTTAATTTTAATCCCGTAAACTGAAATATATAATAAACGTTTTCAGTTTGTAAATGGTTTTTGATTGTATTGATTAATGTCAATTTAAGGTGTTTATACAGTGTTTTTTTGATTTCGAAAGTAGATTATATTTGGGTTGTGTGGCTCGAAGTAAAAAGAGTAAGAGCTGTTTGGTTTTATGCCTATCTAAAAAAAAGACTTAACTAATCTCATCTATGATTAATTCGTTTTAGCCATATTCTTAGATAATTAAGCCATTTAATGTATGCGGATTTTATTTTTTCTTTCAATTGATTTTTATTTTAACGAATCGTTCATAAATAAAAAGGTATTGATTCAATTTTCATTAATTTTAATAAAAATAAATACAAGCTATGGAGAATACTTTTATGTTAATAATTTCTTTGCTAATAGGAGCTCTGATTGGTGCTCTAATTTCTAAATTGAACTTTGCAAAACAAAGTAAAGAAGAAATTAATGCATATCAAATTCGTGTTAGTGCTTTAGAGAATGAACTCGCAGGTCTAAAATCTGCTACTTTTGTTCAGTTAGAAAATCAAGCGAAAGAAGTTTTTTCGAAACAGAACGAATTAGACAAATTAATAAAAATAATGGATGCCAAATCCATTGAATTTAACAATCTTCAAAATAATGAAGCTTATCTTAATGCTTCTCTATTAAAAGAGAAAGAAGTTATGCTTGATAAAAACGAAGAAATTAAACTTTTGAAATTGGATTTAAATAAACTGCACGAAGAATTTAGAGAGAATGAATCTTTGAATTCTAATTTACGTGCTAAAAATGAAAGTGCAAATGAAAAGTTACTTCTTCAAAAAAATGAGATGGAGGAGATGGGTAAGAAGTTCAATACTGAATTTGAAAACATTGCATCTAAAATACTGGAGTCAAAATCAGAAAAATTCACGGAAATTAACAAGACAAATCTACAATCTATTTTAGAGCCATTGGGAAAAAATATTTCGGAATTTAAAACTAAGGTAGAGGAGGTTTATGATAAAGAAGCGAAGGAACGTTTTTCTTTAGGTGAAAAAGTGAAAGAATTAGCAGACTTGAATAAAACAATAAGTGAGGAAGCGCGAAATTTAACTAAGGCATTAAAAGGAGAGTCTAAAACACAAGGGAGATGGGGTGAAATGATCTTGGAATCTATCTTAGAACGGTCCGGATTAGTTAAAGATAGAGAGTATTTTATGGAGTATCAACTTGAAGATGAACTCGGAAATGCCTTGCGTTCTGATTCGGACAATAAAAAAATGAGACCTGATGCTGTGATTAAATATCCAGATAATAGGAGTGTAATTATTGATTCTAAGGTTTCCTTGAATGCTTTTTCTCGCTTTTCAGATGCTGTAGATGTGGATGTTCAAAAAATGGCTTTAGCTGAGCATGTTCAGGCGATTAAAAATCATATTATTGCTTTGAGTTCCAAAGGATATGATGATTATAATAAAGCATTGGATTTCGTTATGATGTTTGTGCCAAGTGAATCGGCTTATATGGCTGCTTTACAAGGTGATTCAGAACTTTGGAATTATGCTTATGATAAACGTATTTTGTTGTTGAGCCCAACGAATCTAATTACATCTTTAAAATTGATTGCAGACCTTTGGAAACGTGAATTTCAAAATAGAAACGCAATTGAAATTGCGGATAGGGGAGCCAAATTGTTTGATAAATTTGTTGGTTTTATAGAAAATATGAAGGATATCGGAGCTCACATAGATAAGGCTCAAGGGAAGTATTCGGATGCGTACAAGCAATTAACTACAGGTAATGATAATCTTGTTGCTCAAGCGACAAAACTTAAAAACTTGGGATTAAAACCTAAAAAAGAACTTCCAAAGGAATTAGGAGAAGAATAAATTTATTAATCACATCATCTCGTTTTTTCTTTACGGTCTTATTCTATTGTTCATTTCTGTTTTAATTATTTTCCGAATGTCTAATTGCCTTTCACTTAATGCTTTTTGTGCGACAGGTATATAGTTAGTACTGTACTTGCTTTTACCTCGTGTGAACTTTAATTTATCTCCGTTTCCTAAAATATCAACACTTATTTTTATTGGGATAGGACTTTCTATTAAGGAAATATGATAGTTGAAATTCATATCAAGGTTATGTCTACCCTCAATGATCGCTTTGTATTTATCCATCACGATAATGAATGGGTATATGTCTATTTCTTGCTTAAAAACGGTAAATTCTGTCGTTAAACTATCAATTTTATTTTTTGTTTGTTTATTAAACTTCAACGTTTTTGAAATTTCCTTGAAGGTAGGTCCATCCATTAAAACAAGGTCTTGACCTTTAATTGAAGATGCAGCTCTTATGGTTGACTTTTTTACGTTGTAAAGAGAATCAAGATTTGTTTCTACAGCTAAGTGAAATTCTCCTTTTCCTTTAAATGATTTTAACATTGGCATCATTGAGTCAATATCTGGAATCATCTTTAGAAGGGCGTCAATTTCAATTTTTCTCATATGGTAATCCAAGCCCAAATACAAATGATTCTTTCTAGGTGTCTTGTAGATGGCTGTTAATTGTGTCTCTGCTGCGGGTGATGTAAATGAATAATTGTCGAGAATTAAAACTCCGTCTTTTACCCTTATATATCCACTTAATTTAGAAAATACATCTTTGCCTACAATTGCTTTATTGATGCTTGTTTTTAATGCGATATCTATTCCTTTTGGAACCATGTATGGCCCACTTTCAGGCGTAGTTTCAGTACTTGATGATTTAACTTCATCACTTCCGATTCCGTTAGTAAGATTCATGAGTTGATTTACGTCTGTTGTATTACTCTGAAAGTTAAAATCTCCTCTCAAAATGGAGTCCTTAGAGATGTATGAAAGTATGTTACTTAATCGACCAGTTAGTCTAAAGTCTGATTTATCAATTTTTAATTGACTCTGTTTAATTACAAACAAATTTGGAGAGAAGTTAAGTGAGAGCTCGGGGATAGTAAATGTATGAATAAAATCTTTTAATTCTATTTCTGAATTGCTTACATCCAAGGACCCATTATACTGCCATTGATCTAAAATTTCTTTTTTAGTTGGGTCATTTAATAAGTCGACATTCAACTTAATACTGCCAACTGATGTTGAGTTACCATCAAACTGGGCATTAATTTTGTCACTCGAATATGCTAAGTTTATTTTAGCTTGAAGTGGTTTTCCTTTTTGGGGGGAAATGGATAATTGCCCATTTGGTGTTTTTAATGATGCATTAATATCACTTGTCTTTAATGATAAAGAATCTATAAAATAGGACATGTGTATGAATGGGATTTGTTTGTCGTAGCTCCTAATATCGGAAGTCTCTATTGAAATGATTGCATTTTTTAGCTGTGTGTAATATTCTTTTTCTTGCGATGATTCTAGTTGTTTTGTTTTGATTTTTGCATATAAAAATGATTCTTTCCCTTGTCTTTTAGTTGTGTTTGGTAATGAGAATTCAAGCGATGTTGATGGACTTTTTAGATTTAATTTATCAAAGTTCATGTTAAACGCTGTAAATGCAAGAGAACCAGAAAATTTCATTTTTTCAAGAAGCATTTTTTCTAATTGAGCGAGGTTAAATGTAGTTTTGATGTCCCCCTTCATTCTACCGCTTAGATTTAATTTTAGGTCTTTTGGAATAAAAGTGTTGAGTTCGTTTAGAAAAAGATCAGAAGTACTAGTAAGATTGAATTCGATTGTACTAAGTAATTTAGAAACACCTCCTTTTAATCTAAATACCGACTTCGGTGTTTTTGCGTTTAGCTGGTTAATGGTAAAATACGTTTTTTCATCACTTTCTAGGTCTGTATTAAATTCAAAATCTCCAGCTATGTCTTTAACTGGAAAAGGGATGTCTGATGTGCTTATTTCTGTATTCTCGATGGATAGCTTTAGTATCAGTTTATGTTTAAGTTCTTTTTTAAGAGAAGTTAAAGCTAAGGCGGGGTTGCTTTGACCTAACGTAGAAATAAATTTTTCCAATTGAGACTGGCTAAAGCTTGTTTCAAGTGTAGTTGTGGCTTTTCCTTTTATTTTTAATGGATTCGGCTTTGGCATTAGTGCTACTAATTCTTCTAAAACCAAGGTGGATTTTGCCTTTATTTCGCAATAAGGATCGCTAAAAATATTTTTTACCAATCCTTTTACATTAAGTCTGGTGTTTTTCATCCAAGCGTCTAGCTCATGTATCTTAAAATAAGATTTTTCGTCTGATGTGAAATCAGAATAAAGCGATATCGAAGAGTTTATCGCTGATAGTGGGATTGCGATGTTAGAAGTTTCTAATCCTCCATTTTTCATGCTTATATTGGCTAGAATGAAAGGCATCAGGGAGTCAGTATAACTTCCTTTTACACTTCCGTTTGATGAGATCATTCCAGTTAATTTACTTTGGTTGAATGATGAGCTGTATTCAGAAGGGATGAGTTTAATTATTTCATTGATATCCCAGTCTTCAAAAGAATAAATTAAATCTGAATAAATTGCGTTTGTTTTACTATTGTTTTTTATCAGTCCTTTAAAAGATACTTGATTTCCATTTAATTCCATTAGAGCATCCTTAAAAAGAATGGATTCTTTTTTTATGTCAATATCGTATGGAAGGGTTAATGCTAATTTTAATTTATTAAAGTAAGTGGTACCGTCGTAGTTTAATGTGATGTTGCTTTGCGTGATTAAAAATTCGGAGTTAAATATGGAGTTTTCTAGTCTTCCCGAAAGTGATGCTGTAAAGTCTGTTATAAATGTACTTAACTTTATAGATTCATCTATATGTGAAATAGTTAGGCTATTAAATGCAATGTTTTTTAAATTTATTAAGTTGATTTCGGATGGAGCTTCATCGCTAGCACTTGTGTCAGGAACAAAAATATCGAAGTTAGATTTCCCAAGCTTTGAAATGTAACTGTTTACCTTACCATTGTTTAAATGAAATTCGTTCAAGTTAATTTTATCATTTATAAGGTATTCTTTCACATCAATAATACCTACTAATTCATCTAACTGAAGGATTGTATCTTTTTTCGAACCTTTTGAAGGATTTATTAGTTTTAATTGATTTATTTTCAAACCAAATTCAGGAAAAGTACTGAAAAAAGTGAGTTCTACTTCACCAATTTCATACCCGCAGGTTATGAAATCTTTTGCCTTTTTTTGAACAATTGGAGTAAGTTTTTCAGGGGTGAAAATAAACCAAATGAGAAGGCATATTGCTAGCGTAAAAAGTGAGAAAAGAATTCCAATGATAAGTGCTATTTTTTTGATTCTTTTCTTCATGATTTTTATTTTAGGGTATAGATGAAATTAATAAATTAGCATTAAGTATTTTGTAAATCGATTTTATTTAAAAAATCTAGTCGTGCTCATTTAAACTATTTTTATTTGTTTTTATTTTATTCTGCCTTTGTAAACGAATATTTTTTTTCGAAAGCATCTTTGTATGATAATTTAGTGCCTGTAAGTTCAGTAATTGTATACGACTTTAGTATTGTTACGCTATCTGAAATGTCTATAATGTGATTTTGAGTTAGTGTGAAATCAGAAAGATTCCATGTGAATTTTTTCCCCTCGTCTTCGGTTACATCATCCTTAGTATCCCATGTTTTTCCGGTAAAGTCGGCGTTGTATTTATAATATTCAGTTCCGGAGATCCATTTACCAACTAATTGGTTTGGAGTTGGTTTCGGTACCTCTTTTTTACATGCCGCCAATGTAAGTGAAATTAATAACGCAATGATTAGTTTTGTTCTTTGAATAGAATGTTTTTTTTCCATTTTTTTGTTTTAGTTCTATTAAATTAGTTAAAATGCTATTTTGTATGTGAAATTAATTATTTTAATTTATATGTTAAGTAATCATGGGAATTAATCTCATTAATTAAACTTTTTATGAAATCGATAAATCGATATTCTACTTATTTTTTGTAAATTTAAATTTATTTTTCAGACTTATTACCCTTTGTTTTTCTCTTATTTTGAATTGTTATTAAATGATAAATTATTTTTTCTTTTTTTGTGTTTTATTTTGTGTTTCTTGTGCTTCGATTAAACCTGATGCTCCGGAATTAGTTGAAGTTGAAAGGGTTAAAGTAAAAAAGGTTTCTCAAATAAAAGTTCCGATTGTGGTTAATTTGAGTCGAATGATTAAAGAGAATGAGAGAAATATCCCCTTAACGTTTCAAGATGAAAAAACAAAATGTGAAGGTGTTAGTTATGCTTATTTGTTTAATCGAAATCCGATTGAAATAGAAGGCCATAATAATGAATTACTTGCGTTTTTATCAGGCAAATATGGAGTAAGTGTTTCCTATTGTCCAAAATGCCATGACTTTTTGAACGATGAGGGGAATTGTGTTGTTCCCAGGGTTAAAGTGAGCTGTGGGATCAATGAACCCATGCGAAAAATAAAACTAGTTACGGCTACTTCTATTCATATTTCTCCAGATTACGAATTGGATGCGAAAACGGTACTTAAAGAACTGGATACTCCAGACAAGTGTGAGGTTACACTTTTTAAGTATGATGCAACAGAGCTTTTAGTTACGGAGTTGAAAAAAGCATTATTGAATGCGACTGTATTATTGGATAAAGAGATTGAAGCTACCGATGTGAAAAAAGAAGTAGAAAAAATCTGGATTTCGATTCAAGAACCTATTGCTTTGAGTGATTTTGGATTCTTTTCACTAAATCCACTTTCGTTGTCTATTTCAACTCCTGTTTTTGAAAAGGAGAATGTTTTTTTTTCTGTGGTGATGTCTGCTGAGCCATCTATCCATTTGTCTAAGGTTGAATCTAAAGTTGTTAAATTACCCCCTTTGTCTGAATCTGGAGATGTTAATGGTTTTTCCACAAGTATTGATGTAAAAGGGGCATATGCTGAAATAAATAAGCTTTTAAAGACTCACGTTGCTGGCCAAACAATACGTTTAAAAAAAAATAGTATTGTTTTAGATAGTGTTTTTGTTCTTGGGGCTGTAGAAAAACAGCTTGCTTTTAAGGTTTGTTTTTCGGGGGATAAAAAAGGTTTTTTTTATCTGCTTGGAACTCCTGTTTTTAATAAGGAAAAGCAAGAAGTGTCCTTTCCAGACCTCACTTTTGATGTGCATACCAGAAATATATTACTTAAAAGTGCTAAATGGCTTTTTGATGATCTGATTACTGAAAAAATACGTCAAGCTGCAAAGTATTCGCTTTTAAAAGATTTGAAAGAGATCAAGCAAACGATTCAGAAAGAGTTGAATAGAAATCTGGACATGAAAACATCAATATCAACAAAAATTGATCGCCTTTATATAGATGGAGTTTATCCATCTAATGAGTGTCTATTGATTGAAGTATTTATTGATGGGGATATGAAGATTGATGTTCATTAATTAGACGAATCCATTTCACCTTTTTTTATTCTAATTTTAAAAACCCACACGCTTTTTAAACACGCTTTATAAATATGCCGATGAATAATATCTTTTGATTATTTTTGTAAATTATAATTATATGATATGGCTAAGAAAAAAGAAGATAAAGTAATAAAAGTTAAAAAAGTAACAAATAAAAATTCACAAAAGTTTTTAGAAACGTATTTAAATAATTCTTCTCCTACTGGTTATGAAGAGTCAGGTCAGCGTATATGGCTGGATTATCTAAAGCCTTATATGGATGATTATTTGGTTGATAATTATGGCTCCGTTGCTGCTATAATAAATCCTGGAATGGATTTTAGAGTTGTTATTGAGGCTCACTCTGATGAGATTTCATGGTATGTAAATTACATTTCTGAAGATGGGTTTATTTATGTGATTCGAAATGGCGGTTCTGATCATCAAATTGCACCAGCTATGCGCGTAACTTTACATGGTGATAATGGGCCTATTGATGGTCATTTCGGTTGGCCTGCAATCCATACTAGAAGACCGGATGCAATGAAAGAGCAGTCTCCTTCTCTTACTAATATTTTTATCGACTGTGGTTGTGCTTCCAAGCAAGAAGTGTTAGAAAAAGGAGTGAAGGTTGGAACTGTCATTACATTCAATGATGGTTATAAAACACTGAATGAAAAATTTCATGTTGGAAGGGCTTTAGATAACAGGATGGGGGGATTTGTGATTGCTGAGGTTGCTCGATTGTTAAAAGAAAATAAGAACGTATTACCTTTTACCCTTTACGTAACAAATTGTGTTCAGGAGGAGGTTGGTTTAAGAGGTGCTGAAATGATGACTCAAACGATAAAGCCTCATTTAGCAATCATTACCGATGTTACGCATGATACTTCAACACCGATGTTAGATAAGAAGGTATTAGGTGATCTTCGTTGTGGGCTCGGTCCAGTTCTTGATAGAGCTCCTGCTGTTCACAGAAAATTGTATGATATTATCGAGGCTACTGCAAAAAGAGAGGGGATTCAATTACAATATGCTGCTTCTTCTCGTGTTACAGGAACCGATACAGATGCTTTCGCTTATTCTAATGGTGGAGTAGTTTCAGCACTTTTATCTTTCCCTTTACGTTATATGCACACTACAGTAGAAACGGTTGCGAAAAATGATGTAGAAGAAACGATTCAGTTAATATACCATACATTGTTAGCTATAGATCCAAAAATGTCTTGGAAGTATCTAGATTGATTTTATTTATTTAAAACTTTGTATGTTAGGATCTTGTAGGATTATTCTACGCTATTCAAAAGTCCAATTCCGAAGCTTAATAACTTATACTACCTTATTTTTAGTTTTTAAAACATTAATGTCCGATAAAAAAACAAATTAACGAATCATAGATTTCAACTATTCAAATGAATTTCATAATCGATTAAAGTAAACTGTTTGGACTTTTACTAAAAAAAGAATAAACATAGAAATTAGATTAATTCTAGCTTTATTGAAATGTGAACCAAAATGTACTTTTAATACTAAAAATAAGGTTCTATCTTTGTGACTAACCTTGGAAAATCGGACTTGAATGACTACTCAGGAACATTATATAAGTTAAAGTTTTTCAAGGTTTTAAATGTTTTTTCGATAATTAATTTACTGATAATCAATTGGTTTTTTTTGTTATTTAGTTAGTCTTTTTTATTAAAAGTAAAACTAATGGTTAGTACAGTAATTTAATTAAGTTTTATCTTTTTAGTATTAACGCTGAAAATTAAACGGACACAACAAATTTCAAATTAATTCCTAAAATCAAAAGTTATTATAGCCGCACCTTTGAGCAGTTATTTTTTAAAGATCTTTTTTGTGTAAATATGATTACTTCTTGTAATTACTTTTAAATAATACAATCCTTTTGGTAAATCAATTAAATTTAAAATATTCGAATTTGTTTCATAAACGACTTCACCTACAATATTATAACCTATAATATTATTAATTTCCTCTATCGACTTTACATTTAACAATCCCTCTGATGGGTTTGGGTAAACGGTTATTAAATTATCTTGGTCAAAATTTTCCTGTATAGAAACAGTTGCTGCATTACTTCCAAGTCCTGTAGTTGTAACCCCCAGAGCAGTGTATTTTTCATGAATAGCTGTTAGCAAAGAATACGCATTAAATGAATCTTGCCCTAATTCCCATATCATAATGCCACCTACTTTATTATGAGCCAATTGAACTTTTTGTTCTATAGTTGGCCTTCCGTTATAAAATGTATTTCCAACTCGATCAACATCAGCATAGCTAACATTAGATTGCACCATTTGTCCATAGGTAACAAATGATAGATCATCAAAATTATGACCGTAAAATGGAACGCCTAATACTAGTTTTTCTCCACTAATATTTCCAGTAGTTTTCCAGAAATTGATATTGTCTTCAGCAAAGCTGTAGGAACTATGTTGGGCAGGTGAAGTAGGATTCCAAAACCCAGCATTATCATAAGCCATAAGATTTATAAAATCAAAAGTTTCTAATGCCACTTGAGTTAAATTAGCATAATAAACTTTTGGAAAAGCAGCGGATATTTGCTTACTATTTATATCTAATGCTGTATTCAATTCTATTACAAAATCACTATAACCAGAGGTGACTAAATCAAATTCTAAATCAATATCAACTCCATCAAAATTGTATGTGTTTATGTAATTAACAATTTTCGAAATAAATCCTGCTCTGTTAGAAGGAATATCTATTAGGTTTGCCCAATATGAAGCAGTTATTGAATTCTTATCCAAACCACCGGCTAGTGATAGGAAAATTTTAATATTTGGATTTTGATTTTTCGCATCAATTATTACTTTAGAGAAATTATTTATTTGTAAATTTCCAGAAGCGTCAGGATTCGCAAAACAAATCATTAAATGAGTTAATTTAGTGTAATCGATTTGATTACTTAAATTAAATCTATAGTCAGGTAAATATCCGATAACTTTAGCATTGCTCAAATTAAGTCCTGGCTCTATTGGCTGAATTTCAAGAGACTCACCAATAGAAATCCACTCAATACTAATTTTACCAGAATAGGCTCCAGACCCTGGGTTTATATAAAATGCAAGTTGAACCAATTGTGCAGGGTTAACATTACAAGGCCCTGGACTACAAGGCCCGCCATAACCACCATCGATAAGTTTACTTGTGTAATTTAATTCAAAAATTTGATATGCTGCACTGGGTTTTAAAGTAAGCCCATGTAAAGATGTTGAATAACCATTGTTGTCAACAAAATCAATTCTGAGAGTTGGTGAGTTCTCAGCTTTTATTTTAATATAAATTTTACTTGAAGATGTAGCATTAACAATTGTGTTTGTGCCAGAATTATGAAAATTATAAAGTAAGTTTTGATAACTACCAGAAGTTCCATTTCCTATGATTTCTAAACTATTATTATTGAGTGAAGTTATTAAAGATGGGTTTGTTGTGATTTTTTTTATATTTTTGCCAAAATCATCACTATAAATAACTTGAGATTTAATAATAAAGGATGTTAGTAAAAATAGAACGGATAGGAATATTGTTTTCATAAATTAAATATTTTGAATTAGTGCCAGAAAATATTTCCTTATTACTACTTAAGAAGCATAAAACAAATATAATAAACTATTCTTTACTTACAAATACGTTTGAATTTTAGTTTCGGGTTATAAAAAACGAATAGATTTACTCTATCGAAGAAACAGTAACTGTATTGAGGAAAGAGTATGAAGGATTTTCGTCGTTAATTCGAGAGCTTCAGGAAGAAATTCGTTTATTGAAAGAATGGAATAAAGAGTAATACCAGTCATACGGTACCATCTCAAGATTTAGGATGTTCTAATCTGAAAAACTCAAGAGAAATATATGGCAATAAATCAGTTGGATAAAAAGGTCACAAAGGTTTCACTCTTGAAATGAAAACATTCCGGATGAAATCATCGAATATATCCCTAGTTTTTGCACGAATTGTTCGATGAGTTTTTAAGGTTAATTATCTACTCTTGAAGAACGTAAACAAGAGGTAGTTATTCCTTCATTTCAGGCAGTATACTTTTAACATTAATCATTTTCAAAAACATGTAAATGTTGTGGAAATAAAGTTGCAACAAAATTACCCGATAATATTGATGCACTTATTCAATACGGTCATACTGTAATCTCTTTAATTACTTATCTTTCATTCTATCAGTATCTTCCTTATAACTGAACCTTCTCAATTAATTGGAGTATAAGTTGGTCTCCAGTATTTGAAAGCAAAACATTATGAAAAAAATAATAACCCTTATACATACAAATATTTTTTAGTATTTAGTCTTTAAGACAACGAATTGACATCCCAGAATCTTTATCAGTATTCGAAATAAAAACACCACCAGGAACTAAATATCGAAACCAAGAATCTGTAATATCATCTTCAGAAGATGTCCAATATAACGCCGCGAAACCAAGTTTACCACAATCACTACAATTTTCACCTTGAACACCTCCACCAGGACTAGCGCTAAAAA
>CAMDGH010000056.1 GCA_945897755.1 Chryseobacterium gleum
ATGCTGGTTATATTGCCCCAAAAAGAACTAAAAATATTACTGTGCTTGGAAAAGAGGCTTTGGGTATCGTTTACGTAGGTGCAAACTCAATGCTATCCGGAAATTACATGTCCAAACATGATCTAGTGATTTCAGAAAAACTGGGTTATGTATTAGCGGGGGGTGACTTATCCGAAAATACCTTGGTGTCTGAACAATATGTATTGGATTTAGAGCGTAAAGCTTTTTTAGAGTTATGCATGGAAAAGAAAACATTAGAACGCTTACAAAGTATATTGAAACAAGGGAAAATTTTGAGAAATTAGACTTGAGAAATTAGACTTGAGACATTAGACCTAAGACTTTAGATGAAGCATAATTTTAAAGAATTGTTAGTTTGGAAAAAGTCGATTGATTTGGTGAAATCAATTTATCAAATAACTTCGATATTGCCTTCGGATGAACGATTTGGATTGATTAGTCAAATGAATAGGTCTAGCGTTTCAATACCTTCTAATATTGCTGAAGGGTCGGGTAGAACATCAGAAAAGGAGTTTATTCATTTTTTAAATATTGCAATTTCTTCTTCTTATGAATTAGAAACGCAATTAATTATTACAAATGAGTTGTTTCAAGTTGATATTGAATCTGTAATAGGGCAAATTTCAGAAGTTCAAAAAATGATTTTAGGTCTTAAAAGAAATTTAGAAAATAAATAATAATTGTAAATCAAAAAGTATTCTAGTCTGAAGTCTAATGTCTGAGGTCTATAGTCTTAAAAAAATAAAATAATGAGTCAAAACGTATACATAGTAGCAGGATACAGAACTGCAATAGGTAAAGCTGGAAAAGGTGGTTTTCGCTTTTCAAGACCGGATGAATTAGGGGCAGAAGTTATTCGTCATTTAATGAGTCAATTTCCACAATTAGATCCGGATCGGATAGATGATGTGATTGTAGGTAATGCTACTCCAGAAGCAGAACAAGGACTGAACATGGGAAGAATGATTTCCTTAATGGGTTTTGATTCTGTGAAAGTTCCTGGAATAACAGTTAATAGATACTGTTCTTCGGGCTTAGAAACAATAGCAATGGCGCGCGCAAAAATTGAAGCAGGAATGGCAGATTGTATTATTGCAGGAGGTGCTGAATCGATGTCAATGATGTCAATGGGTGGCTGGAGAATTGTGCCTGGAGCAAAAGTGGCTAAAGAACATCCAGAATGGTATTGGGGGATGGGATTAACGGCTGAAGCTGTAGCAAATCAATTTAATATTTCCAGAGAAGCGCAAGATGCTTTTGCTGTTCATTCACATGAAAAAGCCCTTAAAGCGATTGTGGAAGGTAAATTTAAAGAAGAAATTGTGCCGATTACAGTGGAACATATCTTTTTGGATAAAAATGAAAAAAGACAAGTAAAATCATACGTAGTGGATACAGATGAAGGTCCACGTAAAAGTTCGGTTGAAGGTTTAGGAGCGCTTAAGCCTGTTTTTGCAAATGGTGGATCAATTACAGCTGGCAATTCCTCTCAAACTTCAGACGGTGCTGCTTTTGTGCTTGTAATGTCAGAACGCATGGTGAAAGAATTGAATATTGAACCGATTGCTCGTTTGGCGAGTTATACGGTTGTTGGTTTAGAACCAAGAATTATGGGAATGGGACCGGTAGGAGCGATTCCGAAAGCGCTTGCGCAAGCAGGTTTGACAATGAATGACATAAGCTTAATTGAATTGAACGAAGCTTTTGCCAGTCAATCATTAGCAGTAATCGAGGAATTAAAATTGAATACGGATATTGTGAATGTGAATGGAGGAGCTTTGGCTTTAGGACACCCACTTGGTTGTTCTGGTGCGAAATTAACTGTTCAAATGCTGTCGGAACTGAAAAGAAGAAAAGAAAAATATGGAATTGTAACGATGTGTGTCGGAACCGGACAGGGTGCAGCAGGAGTGATAGAAATGATGTGAATAAACATAATTTTTTTGAAGTATTTTCTGAAAAAGAGGTATGTGTGGTTTTTTTGTTTTAATTTTGCTTTACTAATAATTTAAACTAAATCTATGAAAAAAAAGTTACTATTATCATTTGCAGTTTTTGCTACGGCATTGAGTGTGAATGCACAAAAAAGAGCAGATAAGAGTATCTCTCCTATCAAACATGAAAATGTTAAATCAATTGAAAATGTATCATTTGATTCAGAAAAAACATTTAACACTAAATCTCATAAACATGAATTAATTAAAAGAGGATCTAAAACTGTTATTGATACATTAAGATTAATAGCTTTAAATAAAGCATACGGTTGTCGTGATCATGCTTTTGTTACAGATAGACCAATTAAGTCTAAACTTTACAATTTTGGTACTGATAAATATTATGTCTCTATTAATCAAGCGTTTAATAATAGTGCTAGTTTAAAATTGAAAGGTGTAGGCGTAAAGTTAGTGTCTTATAACGCTAAAGCCGTTGATTTTATCATTATGTATAAAACATTAGCGGGTAAAGATACTGCAGTAAAAATCACTCAAAATGTTCCTAAATATACTACTGCAGCAACTCATTTTTTTACTTTCCCATCTGCTATAGAGGTTAAAGATACTTTTGAGATTTCAATTAGACCTAATAGTAGTACAGACTCATTATTGATATCTACTACTGGTATTTACAACCGTAAAGCTGTTGCATTTGGTAAAATCAGTAATGATACATTGACTGTTGATAATACAAAAATTACTAACAATAACTTCACAACCGCTGGATTTTTTCAAGGTTGGATGACAGATGCTGATGGCTGGATGGCCGGTGGAGGTTTCGCTCCTAATTTTTCAATTTTAACAGGTAAAAACATATTACCTGGCACTAAAGTTTTAAAGCAATTTTCAGCGACAAAATATATCGTAAGTAAAAGTCAAAACGTTGCTTTAGATACAATCTTTGGTACTGTTGCTCAATTGAACGAGGAAGAAACTTATGGTTATCAGTCTGTTTATAAAGTACCAGCTTCTGGTGCTCCTCAATTATTGTCATCTTCTTTATGGGATGATGGGGTTTCTGTAGCTTATAAATCAGATGCTTATGTTTATCCATTAGTAGAATATGTATTCAATACAAACCCAGTAGTTGATAATAAATGTTTAGGCAATAGCAAGACTGTTAATGCTAATTTAGATGCGCCTTCTTATGGTGCTCTTGTTAAAAATCCATTGTTTAACAAGAATGCATTTTACGGTAAATATTTAAATGTTGGTAAAAAAGATTTTGCTTTTTATGCATTAGCTTTAGGTTTAACTAAACAAGATACTTTAGATTTTTTCAGTAACAACTTAACTTTTTCTAACACGTATTCTTCAGATGCAACAAATGATACATTAACAATTGTTGAGCATATTTTAGGGTATGGATTTAAATCAGCTCAGTACATTTATAATGTTACGGATTATTTAATCAGTTCTAAAGTATCTGCTGAAGTTCTTGTATCTTCAGCTATTAAATGTAATGGTGGTGATGCAGAAGTTACTGTATCTGCTATTGGTGGTTTTGCGGCTTATACTGGAACAGGAGTTAAGCAATCAGTAAAAGCGGGTAATGCTTCATATGATGTTACTGACGCTAATGGATGTAAAGGAACTGCTACTATTAATGTAACTGAGCCAACAACATTAACGGTTGTAGCTTCTGAAGTTTCTAAAGCTTCTAATGATAATACTAAAGATGGTGTAGCGAAAGTTGTAGCTACTGGTGGAACTTCTCCTTATACCTATGTTTGGTCTGCTAATGCTGGATCAACTTCTGAAGTAACAGTAGGTAAAGGTAATTATTCGGTTGTTGTTACAGATATCAATGGTTGTGTTAAGGATGGATCTGTGGTTATTACTGCTGGTACTGCATCTATATCTGAATTAGCGATCGAAGGTTTATCAATTTACCCTAACCCAACTTCTACTAATCTTACTGTTGCATTTTCTTCTAAAGGTTCTGCTTCAATTGAGTTAGTAAATGTTGCTGGTCAAGTTGTTGATACTAAAAATACAACGGGTGTTTCTAATACTTCTTTTGATATGACTTCTTTAGAGACTGGTGTTTACTTTGTAAATATTAAAGTTGCTGAAGGAACTGCTATATTTAAAGTAGTTAAAGATTAATTTTAACCTTCATTTTGATTTAAAGCCGGCGAAAGCCGGCTTTTTTGTTTTAAATTAATTAATTATTATCGCTATATTTGATTAGTTTATTTCATATGTCTAGTGTAAAAAACAGTTTACTTTTAGTTTTGATGCTGCTCATTTTTTTAAGTGTTCAGTCTCAAGTTGTTTTTCATGAAGATTTTGAAGGTGCTACATTTCCTTCAACTCAATTACCTTTAGATTGGAATGAAACTGGTTTATCTTTAGATGGAGTATATTCAGTTGGAACTAGTGTTGAGGCAGGTGTCTTAGTTGGTGGAGTTTCTAAGTGGGTTGTGCCTAATCATGGAAAATTTGTAATGACAAATGATGCTCGTTGTAGCTTTGAATTAGGTTTTGGGAAGTGCAATAAATCGTTAGATAGATTAATTCTTCCTTCTATTAATTTGTCTACTATTTCAGGTTCATTAGTTTTATATTTTTCTTCTTTTTTTTCAGGTAAGTTAGGGTCTCAAGCAACGGTTGAAATTAGTATTGATGGAGGTCTGAATTGGGTGGTTGAGCATTCCATTATTTCAAACGCTTCTAATTGGTTGAAAAGTGGTGTCAATTTGAGTCAATACATAGGGGAATCCAATGTGATTATTTCTTTTTTATATAATGACAATGACCTTGTTAGAGATGGTTTCGCTTTGGATGATGTCTCTATTGTTGTCCAGAAGCCATGGAAAGATGTCATGATTGATTACGTTGGCTCCGCAAGATATGCGCGAGTACCTTTAACACAGTACGATTCCGTTCCTTTATCAATAAAATTCCATAACAACGGATCGCTTATGTTGGATACTGTGATGTTATCCGTTACAGTCTATAATAAAACGACTTCGATTGTTGAACACAAGCTCTTAAAACAGGTTTATAATGTAAAACCGAAAGATTCTTTGCTTGTTTTATTGGGTTCTTTTTTGCCAATTTTAAAAAATCAAGTATATGAAATATCACATTCTGTTTATTCTCGTTTTGATACAATACCATCTAATGATACGATTATATCAAATGTTAGAGCTACTGTAAATGAATATGGAAGAGACGACGGTGCGTCAGGAGTTTTACTAGATGTCATATCTCCTAACTCAATATCTATAGGAAGCGTATACCGGTTTAATAAAAAAGCATATTTAGATTCTTTATTTGTTCAGGTGGTTTATTCTGATAATACAACGGGTTCTAATTTACAAGCATTTATTTACCCCGTTAAAGATCGAATTCCTTCTACTTCATATATTGGATTAAGTTCAGTTTTTGTTTTAACAGATGAATTTGTTGGTGTTCGTGACTTAAATTTTAAATTAACGAATCTTTTATCGAATCGACTTTTACTTGATACAGGTGATTATTTGATGGTAATTAAAAAACTGAATGGAGGAAAAACGGCTGGTATAAATATGAGTAAAAATTATTATGAAGATAATTCCGTTTATATCCAAGTTGGTAATGTACCTTTTCAAACCTTGGATTCCTACTTTTTAGGAACTAAAAAAGATGTGCCTATTATTCGTGCCTATGTAAATCCATTTTGTCACATTAAACCTGTTTTTACGATTCAACCTTCTGAGTGTTTTAATTCAAATGGAAGTCTTTCTGTTTCTTTTTCTGATATTCGAGCTCCGTACCAGTTTGAATGGTCAACAAAAAGTTCAAGTTTTTTAGTATCAGGTCTTAAAAAAGGCAGTTATGGTCTCTGGGTATCAGATTACGAAGGGTGTAAATTTGATACTGCAAATATTAAATTAAATGATTATCAAAATCCAATCATTCAAATTGATACTTTATCTCATCCAAGATGTTTCAACGAAAGTAATGGAGGTATTTCTTTAAAAGTTTCTGGAGATTTCCCAATAAGTTCGATTTTTTGGAATAATAATCTGGATAAAACGCTTTCAAAGAACGATTTGTTTCATGGGGTTTATGCGATAAAAGTGGTTAATTCAAAAAAATGTAGGGATTCTATTGTGTTAGAACTTACTAATCCGACAAAATTAAATGCCAATGTTGTTTTAAAAAACGAGAAAAATGGGTTTGATGGTGCTATCTCTGTCAATGTTAGTGGAGGCATCACGCCCTATTCTTTCTTATGGAATGATAGTGTGATTTCTCAGAATCGAGTTAATCTAAAAGGAGATACAACATATGAATGCACTATTTTGGATGCTAACAAGTGTCACTATTTCTTTAAAGAGTACATCGGAAGTTCAGTTGGCATTGATTTACTTGCTGAATCAAATGGAATACGCGTCTTTCCTAATCCTTTTAAAGATAATTTTATCGTTACACATGTTAATTCCACCGATCTAATTAAGCTTACGGATCTTAGTGGAGCTGAGATATCGTTTAGGTTTAATCTGTATCATGAAGGGGGAGTAAGTTTGTATATTGATAATCATTTAGTTGATGGGGTTTATTTTCTACATGTTCAAACTCTAAATGGGCCGCTTACTTTTAAAATGATTAAATCATAGATTGAACTTTGATTTAATTTTTTTTTTCTCTATTTTAGGGAAATATATCATATAAATATACAAATCATGAGTCACATAACAACGTCAATAAAAGGAGGTGAGTTTTTAATTCGTAAAACTGAACCAATTGCTATATTTATTCCAGAAGATTGGTCTGATGAACAATTAATGATTGCTTCAATGTGTGAAGATTTTTTGAATAAGGAAGTTCAGCCAAATTTTCAACGGATTGATGAAATGGAGTCAGGTCTTATGGTTGAGATTTTAGACAAAGCTGGAGAATTAGGCTTGCTTGGACTTTCTGTTCCCGAAGAGTTGGGAGGAATGGGCGTTGATTTTAAGACTTCTTTACTAGCTACGGAGTTTTTAGGTAAAGGGCATTCTTTCTCTGTTGCATATGGAGCGCACACAGGAATTGGATCACTTCCCTTGTTATATTATGGTAATGATTCTCAAAAACAAAAGTATTCTCCTTTATTAGCTTCAGGTGCTTGGAAGGCCGCTTATTGTTTGACTGAGCCAAGCGCTGGTTCAGACGCTAATTCTGGAAAAACAAAGGCTGTATTGTCTGATGATGGATCTTGTTATGTATTGAATGGTCAAAAAATGTGGATCACAAATGGAGGATTTGCTGATTTATTTACCGTATTTGCAAAAGTAGATGACGATAAAAACCTTACTGCTTTTTTAGTTGAGGCATCTTCAGAAGGGATTTCATTGAATCCCGAAGAAAAAAAAATGGGAATTAAAGGTTCTTCTACGAGACAAGTTTTTTTTACAAATGTCATGATTCCAATTGAAAATCTATTGTCATCACGTGAGAATGGATTTAAAATAGCATTAAATATTTTAAATATAGGTCGAATTAAGCTTGCTGCTGGTGTTTTAGGTGGTTCAAAAGAAACTATTTTTGACACTTTAAAATACGCTTCCGAACGAGAACAATTTGGGAAATCTATTTCAAATTACGGTGCTATACAGCATAAAATTGCACAGCAAATTATAAAAACATTCGCTTTAGAGTCAGCAACCTACCGGTGTGGTCAAAATATTGAAGATTCAATTTTTTCATTTATCGCTGCTGGTTTAGATAAAGAAGCAGCAACATTAAAAGGGATTGAAGAGTTTGCTGCTGAATGTGCTATTTTGAAAGTTGCAGGCTCAGAATGTCTAGATTTTGTTGTCGATGAGGCTGTTCAAGTGTATGGTGGTATGGGGTATTCTTCGGAATCTCCTGTAGAAAGGTCTTATAGGGATTCTCGAATAAACCGTATTTTCGAAGGTACAAATGAAATTAATCGAATGCTTTCTGTAGATATGATTTTGAAAAAAGCTATGAAAGGTGAATTAGATTTAATGACTCCAGCGATGAAAGTGTTGAGTGAATTAATGAGTATACCTGACTTTAAAGAAAAGGAACAAGGTGAGTTTGCTGATCAATTTGAAATGATAGAAAATTTTAAAAAAGCTATTTTATTGGTTGCTGGTTCTGCCGTTCAAAAATTAGGAAAGAAAATTGCAAGTGAACAAGAAATTTTAATGAATATTTCTGACATGTTAATTACTGCTTATTTGGCTGAGTCTTCTTTGTTGAGAGTGTCTAAGATGAGTTTAAATGCATCTATCTCCAATATGGCGATATCTTCAGCGATTGTAAAAGTTTATTTTTATGATGCTGCTGACCAAATATCAAAATCTGCTAAAGATGCTTTGCATTCTTTTGTCGAAGGGGATGAATTAAAAATGTCTTTAATGGGAATCAAACGATTCACTAAATCTGAGTCTCTGAATTGTAAAGAGTTAAGAAGGAGTATTGCAGATCATGTAATAAGCAAAGGAATGTATTCAGTTTCTTAGTATATGGTATTTTTAAAGTCGTGTTTAAATTCAAACGAACTAGAAGCTGGTTGTGATGAAGCTGGTAGGGGTTGTATTGCAGGACCTGTTTTTGCTGCTGCTGTTATTTTACCTCACGATTTTCACCATCCCGACTTGAATGACTCTAAACAGTTGTCAGATAAAAAAAGAAGGATTTTACGTTCTGTTATTGAGTCAGAATCAATTTCTTGGAGCGTGTCTTTTTTAGATCATTCAGTAGTTGATTCGATTAATGTGTTAAATGCGAGTATTAAAGCTATGCAAGAGGCAGTATTGACACTTAAAATTAGACCATCGACTTTGTTAATAGATGGTAATCGTTTCAAACCATTTGAAATCCCATACACTTGTGTAGTGAAAGGGGATTCTATCTACAAGTCTATTGCTGCAGCTTCGATTCTTGCCAAAACGTATCGGGATGATTATATGGAGTGCTTGCACGCTGATTATCCTGCTTATCAATGGAATGAAAATAAAGGATATCCTACAAAGAAACACTGTGATGCAATAATTGAAAATGGTTATTCTGAATACCACAGAAGAACTTTTGTTGTCAAGTCCTTAGTTCAAACATCGCTTAAATTTTAGTCTTTTTTACTCGCAAATCTATAGATTTAACTTAACTTTGGTTTTGCTTTTAAAAAGTGTATGGTTGGGAAGAAGTTTTTATTAAGAACAAGTCTTTTTGGTTTGTTTCTAATTGTTTTTTTTGGGTTAAAATTAGTTTATCAATCAGTATCAATTAAGCCCGAATTTGTTTTTAACTACAAAGATAGAGAGGTTTGTTTTATGAACAACCTTTCTAATTTATCTAAGCAGGAACTTCATTTTACACCACATAAATCATTAGATAAATTGGTAGATCAGCTCTTGGAAAATCCAATTAAAAATGCGCGTGTAATTTTATCATCCTCTCGTCCTATTCTTTTAATAAATAAATTTAATTATTGGAATAAAGAAAATATAGGTTCTTTAATTTCCCGCGTATTCAAAAAAAAAGCAATTATTTCTCTTTCAGATATTCGATTTGGAAATGATTTTCACGTTGATTATTCAAAGGATTATTTACTAATTTATCAAGGAGAGATGAATGTTGATTTTAATTCTAAAATGAAGTGGCCATCCATGGATTTAAATGCAACTGAGTCAATTGTTCATTGGGGAAAACCCATATTAGTAGATGAATTTTATAAAAATTCAAATGGTACTGTCATTCATAAGTACTCAAAAAAAGAATTATTTGAAGGAGAAAAAGTAGATGATCGCGCATTATTTTCTCAGATTCTTCCTGTAAAATTAACAGATTATCATTTTTATGAAAAAAGTCTTGCTTTTAATAAAGGGATTGTTGATATCAATAGTGCTCTTTACCGTTGGTGTGATAAAGGTTTTGCTGTGTTTAAATACGAAAGTGTTCCTGTGATTGTAAGTGATTATTTGATTAATCAAGATCCGTTTGATGTATTACAAGAAATGACCGATGAAGAAAATACGATTGCTGGATTACATTCTCATTATACCGGTATTCCCTTAACTAATTCGATTCCTTATTCTTTGGATAAGGGTTTTTATATTCAATCGATTGGAGGTTGTATGTTGATGTGTTCAAGGAAAGAAGTGCTAGATCAAGTTAATATTGATTATGAATTAGGTAAAACAATTGCTTTAAATAAAGATAAATTTGTGGAGGTGTATGGTAAACTTCCCTCAAAGGTTTCCGAACGAGAAGTAAGGTACGGGAAATCGATTACGACTTCTATTCAGAATTACACTAAGATTAAGATGGAGCGTACTTCAGATTTAATTCCATCGAATGAATTCCTAAAAGAAGAAATCAGCAAAAATTATCTGGTAGATGGAAAAGTATTAGATGTTCTTTCAGATGGAAAAAAACTTTTTTTCTGGACAGATAAAAATAAAGTGTTCGCTGTGAAAAACAATAAAGTTTCACTTTTAATGAGCTTTAAGTCTGAATATATAGGAGGTGTTTTTTACGACGATCAACATTTTAATAAACCGTGTATTATTTTTACGACTAAAGATTTTATTTATGGAATGGATTGTGAAGGAAAACAGATTTCCGATTTCCCTATTCCTATAAAATCCAAATGTCAATCATCAGTATCTTGGGTAAAGTCAAAAAATAAAGATGTGCTTTCACTGGTAAATGAGAAAGATGAATTTATGGTCATTGATTATAAAGGAAAACTACTAAAATCAATTCTCTTAAAAAATCATAATTATAAATCCGAGTTAATCTTATTTAAAGACCGAAGGGTTAGTTATTGCCTAGCAATAGGTGAGGAGGGAAGTGATTTAATAAATCTTGATAGATTAAGCTACGAATACACTGTTTCTTCTATTCCAAAAGAGTCTGCTTTTTCAACAAAAGCTTCTGATTTGGTTTTTTTCTATGTAAAAGATAAAAAAATGATTAAAAACAACTTTAAAGGGTTGGAAACAGTAATGTCTAGTTTCAGTAATGTTATTTCATTAAAATCATTTAGCTCAATTACAAGTAATAATTTCGCATTATTTACGAAGGATTCATTTATTTGGTTGAATGATTTTGGAAATGAAGTGTTTAAAATCGATCTTCCATCTACTAATTTTTCTGAGATTGATGTAAAAGTGTCCTCGAATGGGAAAATGTACATTGTGTTTTTAGACACAATTGAAAATTCAATATACATTTATGATAAGTCTAAAAATCAATTTTTTGAAAAACAGTATGAGGGTAGTGAATTTGTTTATCTAAAAGAAATTGATAATCATTTTTTTGTGATTACAAAGAAATCAAATATGTTGATAATGCATAAGATTAATTAAAAAAACGATGTGTCTATGATTAAAAAACAACTATTTGCCTCGATCCTCAGTGGTCTTTTACTAGCACTCTCTTTTCCATTCATTGGAGATTTAGCGATTCTTTCTTTTGTAGCGTTTATTCCTTTGTTGTTTATCGAGGATTCTATTTATCGTGCCAAAACAAAGTCAATTAATTTACTATTTCTATCTTATATTACTTTTTTCATATATAATTTAGGGGTAACATGGTGGATATGGAATGCAAGTGTTGGTGGAGCTGCATTAGCATTTATTTTGAATTCATTGATTATGTCACTTGTATTTCAGTTATACCATATTGCTAAAAAACAGCTTGGAGTACGTTTAGGATCAATTTGTTTTGTTGTTTTTTGGGTAGCATTTGAATACCTTCATTTTTATTGGGAATTATCATGGCCTTGGCTAAATCTAGGAAATATTTTTTCTAATAATACGATGTTAATTCAATGGTATTCTATTACAGGTGTCCTTGGAGGGTCTTTATGGGTTGTAGGAGTTAATATGCTTTTGTTTAATCTACTTAAAGCTTATGTGATAGATAAACATCCAATCAAATCTTTGTATCTTAAGTTTACTTTCTTTTTTAGTGCATTATTAATACCAATCCTATTCTCTTTTTTAATTTATTATTCATTCAAAGGTGATCAAGGGATAGATACAGAGGTAGTTATTACTCAACCAAATATTGATCCTTATAATGAGAAGTTTACGGGTGATATACCTAGTCAATTAGATAAAATAACTGATTTAGCAGACTCTTTAGTTACAGATAAAACAGCTTTTGTAATCGCTCCTGAGACCGCACTTCCATTTATCTTTTATGAAGATGAGGTTGAGCGTATAATTCATTATCATTATTTGGTAGAAAGAAAAGCACAATGGAAAAATGCAGCTTTTCTTATAGGAGCTTCGACAAAAAAGTTTTTTAAAAATAAACATTCCAGGGCTTCACGTAAATTAGTCGGTGGTCCAGGATACGAAGAAAATTATAATTCTTCAATGTTGATTAATCATTTTGATCAACCCTCTTTTACTCATAAATCTAAACTTGTACTGGGGGTAGAAAAGATACCTTATTCAGATATTTTCCCTTTTTTAGAAGATTTATCTATTAATAATGGGGGAGCAAGTGGTACTCTCGGTACAGAAGAATATGCTCAGGTTATGAGGAGTAGGAATGTGAAGTTTGCTCCAGTTGTTTGTTATGAGTCTATTTATGGAGCTTACGTTTCCGAACAATGTAGAAAGGGAGCAGAATTGATTTTTATACTAACCAATGATGGATGGTGGGGCAACACACCCGGATACAAGCAGCATATGTCATTTGCGCGTTTAAGAGCAATTGAAAATAGAAAATGTGTTGCTAGATCAGCTAATACGGGTTATTCTTGTTTTATCAATCAGCTTGGCGATGTTGTCTATCAATCTAAATGGTGGCAACCCACTAGTGCTAAAGCGATCTTAAAACGAAATAAGATTAAAACGACTTATATGAAGTGGGGTGATTATATTGGGTTTATTTGTGTTTTTATTTCTTTTTTATTTTTAATATTGATTGTTAAAAAGAGGATTTCTTTAATTTACATTAACCGAAGAGTGTAAAATCATATAAATTTATTCTTTTATTATTCGTTTATAAATTAGTTTCCCTTCCCTGTTTTTATAGAGTACAATGTAAATTCCGGGCGTTAAATTCGAGGTGTTAATTACTTCATTTAGAGCAATGTTTTCCAATAAAATTTTACCATCTATTGTTTGAAGATAAATGGATTTATTATTTTGGTTTGATTGGAATGTGATTGTTTCTGAACACGGATTTGGAACTGCAAATAAGAAATCTTCCGCATTCAATACATCAAGTGTTCCACTTATTTCAATTTTATCAGATGTGTTTGTACAATCTCCAAAACGAGAAGTGATTGTATAGGTTCCTATTGGAGCACTTACGATAGAATCTGTTTGTATTACATTAACCGATGGTGTGAATGTGTATGTGTTTTTTTTAGAATAATTTAAGATTGTAAAGGTTCCTTTTTGTGTGTTTTTATTGAAAGAGATAGAACTGATTTTGGGTACTGATGCATTAGAATTAATAATTGTTTTAGTTAATTCATTTGTGGGAGTTATTTTTTCAATTTCCCATTCATAGAAATAGTAATAGTAAAGCTTTGATTGGTCAGTTTGTCCAATTGCATTACTTCGTTTTATTGTGATTAAGTCTTTTATTGTATATGGATATTTTAAGTTGTTGTAACTTCGACCAAGGGAAACGGTAGGTCCTTCAACTCCAATTCGATAGTCTATTCCTGGGTAAATAGTGAAGTTTATATCAATCGTTTGTACCCCTTGTTTTATAAATACATCACTTGATCTGATTATTGTACCTTTTGAATCTCGCAATTGAATTCGTCTTATTCCATCACTGAATGCAATGACTTTTACACTTTTCAAAATCAATGTGTAATTCACATCAAAAACAGTATATCTAAAAAAAGAAACGGTACTTCCTGGATTATGATTTGTTGTATTATTTGTATTTGCTTCACCAACAGAAAAATAACCATCCTTACTATATAAAACGGTGTCAACTGATAAATCTTTCAATTCAAACGTTGTATCCTTTTTAATTAAACTACTTAAATCATTTTTAGAATACCATTTTGTGCTTCCTATATTACTTTTAAGGGATAGCGTTCTACCATTGCAATGCTCAATTGTTTCATCAACAGAGGGTAAATATGGGGATACTTGAATTAAGGATGTTTCTATTATTGAATCGCTGAAGCCACATTTTTGTTCTCCAATAGCTAATAGTTTTACGCTATAGTTACCAGGAGTTGAGTATGTATGATAAGGTGCTATTTCTGTTGATGTTAAATTGTCACCGAAATCCCATTCAAATTTAGTTGCGTTTGATGAATTATTTGTAAAAAAAACACCTAGTTGTCCAACACCATTTTTACAACTTACTTTAAAATTAGCCTTTACTCCAGGTGAGTATAATTCACCTATGCCTACAGCATACCACGCATTTGTTACAGCTTCTACTTCGGGTGAACAAGCACCAAATAAGTCACTTGCAGAAATTATTGAATAATATCGTGCATCGGTGTAGTTTGAAAGACTTGTAAGATAAATAGTGAGATTTCGATATGTTATTTGAGCGGCTTTTTCTAATCCAATTCCTTTTATTGTATAACTGAATCCAAATTCATTTTGTGAATTGCCCCCGTTAACGAGTAGGTAATACCAATGATTTTGAACACCATTGTTTGAGTGAATTCCTCCAAAATCTGCTCCACCATCTGGTTTCCAGTTTATTCCTTTATATGCTTTTGGATCATTATTTACAGCTGGGTTTTCTAATGACCTTATAAAGGGACTAGCATCTTCACCGATAGTCCAATTTGCTTTATTAGGTCTTTTTGACCAATCGATAGTTGATCCAAATATGTCACTGAATGACTCGTTTAACGCGCCGGATTCATTTTCGAGTACTAGTTTAGCAGTGTTTGCAGTTAGTCCATGAGTAATTTCATGACCTATAACATCAAGTGTCACTAATGGTTTGATTGTTCCGTTTCCGTCTCCATAGATCATTTGTGATCCATCCCAATAAGCGTTTGCAAAATCTACTCCAAAATGAATGTTATTTATTAATTTGAATCCTTTATTATCAATACTATTACGTTGGTGTTTTTCTAAAAAGTAGTCGAAAGTACATGCTGTTCCAAAGTGTGCGTCTAGTGCGTATTGATTTTTACTATTTTCAATGTTATTCCAATTTGAAGAGGAGTTCACAAATGGTGTTCTTGAGTTTGTTGAACTACCGTTATTTAAATTATAAGTTTCAATTCCATTTCCTCGACTTACATCTTTTAGCGTTATTTCTCCTGTTTCTGAACTGTCGCATGCAATCGTTTGTTTCCCACTGTATACTGTATTTCCAGTTCCGAGGACGTGTATGGATTGGAGTAATGAGGTTTTTTTGATCATCTCTCCTGTGTCTGGTGAAATATAGAGGGCGTATTTGCCAAATGGATTTTTAGTACTAACTATCATTTTTTTGACTAAAATCAGCTTGGCTTCATCATCAACGATGTTAGGTATATAGCAATTTTCAATATCAGAACTTATTTTAGCTTCACATCCTTGTTTTTCAAAATAGGAAAGGGCTTTTTCAGTAAAATCGAAATCGTTTAGTTGATTTTTAGGTGAAGCATTGAATTCAATTTCACTGTAAATTAGGCCATTCATTCGTTTAATTATTCCGTCTTTTGTGTGAAGAACATAATATCCGTTTTCAACAGGGATTTCATCGATTGTCTGTTGAATTCGGTAGTGGATATATCCAATGTTGTCTTTTTCTTCCGAATAGATGTGATAAGAAATTTTTTCTTTGATTGATTTGTTGAATTGATTTTTAAGCCAAAGATCAAAATCTGAAAGTTTCATTCCTCTTTCCTTATCGAAAATTATTTCTGATGGTATCTTAGAAATTAGATTTTCTTTTAATGAGTAAATTTTAAAATTTTCAGAAATAGTTCTACTTTCTTGAGAAAATAAGTGACTAGTTAGAATGAGATATAGGAATAGTGATTTTTTCATGTTAGTTTATATCTTAGATAGATTAACAGGTTTTTCTCAATGTATTTAATGATTAAATATACTAATTTCATCAAATAAAATCACCTAGCTTTTAAATTGAAATAACGTTTTAGTTTATGTTCATTAAAAATAGTTTGATTTTTAGGTGTAAAACAGATGTCAATTGCTATATCCCAATCATCAGTTTCAATATCTTCATTATGATCAATCTCAAAATAATGTAAGCCAACAAATAGGGTGTTACTGGATTGATTTTTTAAAAAGGCATCATAAACTCCTTTACCATATCCAACACGATATCCTTTTTTGTCTACACACAATAAAGGGATAACGATAATGTCTAATCTCTCTGGATTGATAATAGAGCTGTCCATAGGTTCGGTAATTCCGGATTTAGAGATTGATAAAGAGGAAAGAGTAATAGGATGGTGGGTTAATTCGTTGGTTAATGTATTCCACTTGGGAGCAACAATTGTGTTTTTCAGTGAATCCTTTTCAGAGAAGAAAAGGTAGGTGTTTATTTCATTTTTCGAAAGTATAGGAAGGTATATACTTATTGTTTTTTTTAAAGGTTGTAAGAAATCAAAAAAATCAGAAATGATTTTTTTAGCATAAAATGTTTTTTCTTCTTCTGTTAGAAGAGCTCTTTTTAATGTATAGTTTAATCTAAGTTCTTTTTTTGTCATTACATACGGGGTAGGAATTGCATTGTAGAAGCCGCGGTTTCTTTTTCATGTATTTTTTCAGCTTCTTCCAAAGCCCTCACTAAGGCAACGCTTAGAAGATCTTCTAAATCATCTTTTTCCATTTCTTTAAGAGATGTGTTGATTTTTAGAGAAATTAACTTTCTATTACCGTTCATTTCGATTCGCATTAAGCCTCCACCAGATTCTCCAGAAACAATAGCTGATTCTAATCTTTTTTTACTTTCGATAATGGCTTGCTGCATTTGTTGAATGAGTTCATTATTTTCAAACATAGTACTATTTTTTAGCTGAATTTATTAAAAAAGTTCTTTTGATGTTTATTTTTGGGCGTTTTTGTAAAGAAATAAACCAATAATTCCAAAAATAAGATTCGGTGTCCAAGCAGCAATTATAGCTGGGAATCCTACGTTAATAGCGGCTACACTTGTTACTTTCATTGCGAAAATATACAAAAAAACAAATCCTAGTCCAATAGCAATGTTTACTCCAATACCACCTCTATTTTTTCTACTAGAAACAGAGACTCCAATTAGAGTGAGAACGTAAGTTGCAAAAGGAAGTGAGAAACGTTCATAGAGATTCATTTTGAATTTAGCTACAGCAGGATTTCCTTTTAATTCTTCTCGTTGAATAAATGAAGTTAATTCATTGTGGGACATTTTTTGAATATTATTATCTCTAAATGCAAGGTCGTTAATTGTAAAATTAAAAATAGTGTCTTTGTATGGTTTTACAATCAGGATATCATTTGTCTTACCAATATAACGTTCGTAGTAATCTGTAAGTTTCCAACGTTTTGATTCGCTTATATTTTCTGCTTTCTTAGCTTTTATAAAGTAGGTTGGTTCGTTTTTATCATTCCATTCTTCATAAGTAAAATCATACACGATTTTTTCTTCACTATTGTAATTTGAGAAATGAACATAGTTCTTATTGTTAAATTCTGCGTTGTAGTTTTCTACAATCATACCATCTCTGTAATATTTTTCTTCAAAATCAAGTCTTATTTTATTGGATATTGGCAG
>CAMDGH010000057.1 GCA_945897755.1 Chryseobacterium gleum
AATTATACGAGAGGACTGGAAGGAACCGGAGGAGATTTTTTTAGTGCAACAAAAAATAATGATTCAGATTTTTTTTCTAAAATACACCATACACTCACTTTGGGTGCCGGTCTTCGTATTAATCCAAAAAACCATCGATTAGCGTATGAATTTCACATTTTAAATTTTGGAATAGGCAACGATGATTTTATTACAGCGCAATTTCGCCTTGGAATTGATGTGAAATTGTAGATACATATCTAAATCAGAAGAATCAAAAGAAGTCTAAAATCAAAATCTGAAAGGAACACAAACTCTTATTTAAGATTTTTAGACAAAATTTTCGCTACCAACGTAAGCATTTGCTCTTTCTTTTCAGGTCGCACACGATTTACACTTGATTTCTCAAGCTGTTCATTAAATATTCGAGATTGATTACCACTAATTGGTTTAGTAATTTTAATTGGTGTTGCCATTTGATTTTATTGCTGATACAAATTTATGAAAACTGATAAGTCAACACAAATAAAAACGAATAATCACGTATAAATACTATGTTTTTAGATTCCGTGATTACAAAAAATCTTTCCCCAAACTTAACACGATATCAATTGGATTTTCAATGGCTTCGTCGATGACAACTCGGAATTTTTGATTTCGAATTTTAACAGTTTAGAATTACGGGAAGACCAAGGTCAACTTTGGGAAAACTACCTCATCTATGAACGTTTAAAAAAACAAGCATACGCCATGGATTATGGGAGTCATTATTTTTGGAGAACCCACAATCGACAAGAAATTGATTGGATCGAGGAAAAAGATGGAGCTTTAAAAGCCTACGAATTCAAATGGGCGATGGAAGGAAAAGCAAAGGTTCCTCAAGCTTGGATGAAAGGTTATCCAGATGCTTCGTTTGATATCGTTGACAGATCGAATTATATGGATTTTATAGTTTGAAGAGATTCGTATTTAACTAAAATACTGTAAAATCCGTTCCCGATTTTCATTCTCTATCAGTCTTTCTTCTTAAATATTTTCGTCTTTTGTCTAAAATATGCGTAAATAAGTCTTAAATCTGAATTAATCCCTTAGGCAACGCACAGAAAACCCACTCTCTTCAAGACCAGACCCTTTACTTGCAGCGCCATTACTTTCATTTAGGTTACGGTACCAAGCAAAGAATGTATAGTCCTCCGTTGAAGTCCACCAGTTACCGAACTTACCAATAGGTTCGTAAGTACCATCATAGTTTCTGCTCCCGCCAGGAAGAGCAGTAAATAATGACTTATTATCTGCTGCTGTATTTGGCTTGTTCCAACTTATAGTGTCTACTTCTTTCATCTTGCCTCCAGCGACAAGTTCTCCACCTAAAAAATTCGTTAAAACTGTCCATTCAGCATCAGTTGGCACATGCCATCCTTTAAGACAAACGTTTTTATTACCGTTCATAGTTGGGTTCACTACAAACCAATTGTATAGCTTTCCGTATTTAGCATTGTTGGTTGCATCGTTATTATGATAGGCCCAAGCACCAGTGGTATTATTTTTCCATAACGAATCAATATTAATGTTTGGTATTGCACTTCCATCATTGTATTTACTTACTTTTAAGTTCTCCGCCATCCAATGTTGGTTACCAATTGTTACGGTTTTATAGACATTGCCTTCATTATCAGTAATATTAGCGCCAGGCTTACCAAGATCATTAGAAGATTGAGTTGTCTTTTCTTTTTTACAAGCAACTAAAGAAAAAACAAGGATTAAAAATAAGAATGTTTTTTTTATGATCATATTCATAATAATAGAGATTACATATTGACAAATATAATGAAAAAAAATTATTTTTTGAAGTAGGAAAACAGCAGGTATGGGGAAGGTAGATTCGGAATTCAATAGATAAAGCAATGATTGATGATACTATATCAGTGACAAATTCAACCTTTTTCCACTCAGGTTTAATTAAATGTGATACATGGTAGTTATCAATCTTCCTTTTTCGTTATCGAGTTCGACCGATAATAGCTGTTGTGTTTCTTTGACCTTCCAATAAAATGGAGCAGCGAGAACATCGATACCACTTCGTTGTTTTAAGCGTATGCCTTGACCAGAAATTTTATCTTTATTAGGTTCAAAATTTCCCAATGGCAGATGTTCGGTAATAATAACGTAACGATAGTGCATTAATTTATCTAAAATCTGATGTACTTCATGATTCGATAGGTGTTGCAACACCTGTCGCAACAAGGCACAATCTCCTTCAGGGAGATCCTTTATCGACACATCCAAGCAATGAAAGGTTAAATTCGGATGGTGAAATTTTGCTTTATTGTATTCAATTAAAGATGGAACGATATCCACTGCAATATAGTTAGCGCAAAAATCGACCAATTCTTTACCTACATTAAAATCCCCACAACCCAAATCGCATACCGTGATTGGTTTTTCCTGAGACTTTAAGAAATCAGAAACAACATCGATGTAAGGTATTACTAACTTAGGATTATGTGAACCTTCACCGGAATAAAATTCAGCATTATTTCCACCCCAAAGATTCTGCTCATAGATTTGAGTCATCACTGCTTGTGTCGGCCAGGGTGTTTTTTTTTTGGAAATGGTCATTTTAATTTCAAAAAAGATAAAAATGAAGCCCCACTTAGCTGCTAAGGAAACAAATTTATGATTATCAAGCGATTACTTTGACCATACCCATTACCTTTCTACCATTTGATTTAGCTTCTTTTAAAGTCGGTGCTACGATGGTAATATGACCCATTTTACGAAATGATTTCGTTTCCGCTTTCCCGTAAATGTGTGGTTTCACCCCTGATATTGCTATTGCGTCCTCTAACCCTTGATAAATAGCAGTACCTTGATACCCTTTTTCTCCTAATAAATTAATCATAACACCCGGCTGAATGATACGCGTGTCTCCTAAAGGAAGGTTGAGTACGCTTCGCATATGCTGTTCAAATTGAGAGGTAAGGTTACATTCGATTGTATGATGACCACTGTTATGAGGGCGAGGTGCGATTTCGTTTACTAATAATTGTCCATCTTTTGTTAGAAATAATTCGACAGCTAAAATTCCAACCATCCCTAATTTGTCGATAATACGAATAGCGAGTTCTTCGGCTGACTTTTCAATCTCAGGGCTAACATCTGCAGGTGAAAAAAGAAACTCTACAAGATTTGCTTCTGAGCTAAACTCACATTCTACCGTTGGGTAAACCTTTGTTTCTCCATTTTCATTGCGCGCAACAATAACGGATAATTCTTTTTCAAAATCGACAAATTTTTCTAGAATACTTGGATCATCAAAAGCAGATTCAATGTCATAACTTGAAAGTAATGGGGTTACCCCTTTTCCATCATAGCCACCAGTGCGTATTTTTTGCATGAAGGGGAATTCTGAAAGGTACTTTGAAATTTCATCCTTGTTATTTACCAAATAGAAGGGCGAAGTAGGAATAGCATACTCTGCGTAAAATTGTTTTTGAAGTCCTTTATCGCGAATGATTTTCAAAACAGCTGGTTGGGGAAATACTTTTATCCCTTCGGATTCTAATTTTTCAAGAGCTTGGATTGACACATTTTCAATTTCTACAGTGATAATGTCTTTGTTTTTTCCAAATTGATATACCGTATCAAAATCATTTAAAGAACCAATCGTTAAGCTGTGGGCAATGTCTTTACAAGGAGCATCTGCATCCGGGTCTAAACAATGAACTTGGACATCATAATTTACGGTTTCCTGAATTAGCATTCTACCTAATTGTCCACCGCCTAAAACACCAAGTTTAAACTGACTTCCATACCAACATTTATTCATAACAAAATTTAAATAGCGATATTAATATAATTCGAGATAAAAGTTTTGATACTCTTCGAAGTTTTGATTTTCAAAAAGGACTTTTAAATTTTGCTGAGTGATTAACAAAATCGGAGAAGAGGCAAAATCAATTGAGACTTTTTTATCTTCAAGTAATTTTAAAATATATTCTTTACCCTCAATCACATTAAATGATTTAATAAATATAACGCTTTGATTTTCTTTATACAATTTCGAAGAAACAATTAATTTTAAGTCAGGGAATAACTCAGTATTATATTCATTTAACTTATTTTTTTCTGTATTTGAACTCAAGGATTCAGGCAAAAAAATCATTACCCATTGAGGGTCATTTTCAGTAAAAGTAAACACCGACGACTCCTTTTCCTTAGGAGTTTCTTCAAGGGTCGAAATTCCTTTTTCAAGTAGCTCTTTTAACTCAGTTGCTTTTTTAGAAAAAGAAGTATTCGGATTTGAACTAACAATTACGTTAAGCAACTCAAAAACAGATTCTTTAGCGACATTCAAAGAAATCATTGCTTGCGCCTTTAACAGTTGATAATTTACAAGAAGTGCACCTTTTGAAGCTATGTAGAGATCACAGGTAGAAATAACCTGAGAAAAATGACCATTATTATAAAGGGATAAAACCGATAAAAACGTTTCTCCTTCAAGCTTCGATTTTTGTTTTAAGCGGTCAAAATAAGAGGGGTCTTTAAAATACTTCGCAAAATCTGAATCTGGATATTTATCAATAATATACGATTTATATTGAGCAGCTCTATTAGGGTCTTTAGATTCATACATCTTCACTAATTGAAAAGCGGCAAGTGTATTAAAGGAAGAAGGCATATTTTTTGAAAGAATCGCTGTAAAATGATCATTCGATAATTTAATTTCGTTTAATAAGTCACGATATAAAATCCCTGCTTCATAATGAGCTGCAAAAAGAAACCCATAAGCAGTTTCTTTTTGCTTTTGCGTAATAGGGATTTTACTCATTAAAAACGATTCTGAAAGCGAATCAACATTCTTAGTGCTTGTTTCAGGTTCATTACCAAGCGATGTATTCATAGGGTCAATACTAACGATACGTTCCGATCGCCTCCAATCATCTGTATTTTCTCTTGATGCCCAATTATTCTTAAACTCCAAATATCCATCTGTTTTAGATTTCGCATTATTCCAATACCATTTATTACCGGAAGTGGATTGTTCAGCAAGCAATTGTTTCTCTTGTAGAGCAGCCAATTTAACCCGTTGATCACGTGTTGATTTGTCCTGCTCTAATTGCTTTTTTTTGATTACCAATTGAACAAATTCCTTGCGTTTTTTTTCTGGCATCAAGGCTATTTTAAGAATACTATCTTGGTAATAAGCAACTTCAACAGCCTTTACTAAAGACTTTAGAGATAGTGCTTTACTGCGAATTTCAGTCTCATTTTCAAATTTTTCAGGCATTACAGTCACGCAGCTATCAAAATATTTTTGAGCATTTATATAATTTTTATCCGCAAAAGACATCCTTGCTAAACGTTCGAATCCCATTGCATGTTGTCGCTTATTCGATGTAGAATAAAAAACACATTTTTTTAAATTTTCATAGGTCTCAGGTAGATTTTTATCCTGAAAAGAAAGTTCAGCCAAGGCATAATAAATCTGATCTCGGTATTCACTATTTTTCTCATCCGTAAGTAATCGCAGAAGGTCTTTTCTTACACGGTCATCAGCGCCTAAATATGCAGAACTGATTTTTGCGTTAAATTGCATCTCAAAGGGCCCATTGAGCTTAGAGACAGCCTTATAAGAATCCCTCGCTTTTTCATTGTTTTTTAAACGAGTATAAAGCTGACCTAAAATGAAATTCAAACGTACTTTTTGGACCTTTGAAATTGGCAACAATAATGCTTTTTCAAAACTTTCAGCAGCAGCAGCATACTCTTTTTTCAAAATAAAATAAGACCCTTTAACCATCATAAAATGACCTTCTTGTTTTCTGGAAAAAACAGGAAGTTTTTCATCTTTCTTACTCCCTTTTTTAAACACAGAAAAAAAACGTTTAGGCGTTTTTTTTCTGTCCTCTTTTTCTTTTAACTGGAGCCCCAGTACTTTGTCTAACTCCTTGATTTGATATTCAGCATCATCTAAATTAGAAAGCCTTAACTGAGTTTTAATAAGCCATATCGAAGCATGGTAAGTGGACTTATCCTTTTCAAATAAACGTTTGACATACCGAAAATCTTTCAAGGCAACTTCATAGTCTTGTTTATAAAAATAACATTGACCTATCGTCATCCAATTTTCATCCATCCAGGGATTATATTCTATTTTTTTAGATTGACCATTTTCAAAACTTGGCATTGAATGTGCTCTAACAACCTTCATACACTTTATAATTGCGGTGTCTACAGCTGGTAGAATGGAAGGAATATCTTGCTGAAGCGGGAAAATCTCAACAGGCAAAATCGAATAATAATCCTCTTTGAAGTTGGTTTTATATGTGCTTAATGAATTATTTATTAACTCGTTCGCATTAAAATAGCCGTTGTATTTAGCAGTCATCCCATGATATGATCTATTTACAAAAGCATCTTTATCCGTGGAGCAAGCAAACATGAATAAAAAACACAAGAATACAAGTACCTTGAAAACAGATCTCCTTAGATTAAAACGAGTAATTAAAAGTAGCATCTTAACTATTACTAAAAAAGTATGTAAAAATACATTTTTTTAAATCTTAAAGGGTTCTTTTTGTTAAAAGTTATGGAGTTTTCGGGCGCTTTTTTCATCAATACTGATTACATTTGCATAAAAACAAACAAATGGTAAAGGTTGGTATAATCATGGGAAGTAAGTCTGATCTTCCCATAATGAAAGAGGCGGCATTGATACTAGGTGAGTTCAACATACCCTATGAAATCAAGGTTGTTTCTGCCCATAGAACTCCAGAATTAATGGTAGAATACGCAAAAACAGCTTACGATAGGGGACTTAAGGTAATCATCGCCGGTGCTGGAGGTGCAGCTCATTTACCTGGGATGACAGCTTCATTGACTCCGCTACCCGTTATTGGGGTTCCCATAAAATCAAGCAATTCTATTGATGGCTGGGACAGTATACTTTCCATACTTCAAATGCCCAACGGAATACCTGTAGCTACAGTTGCCTTAAATGCATCTAAAAACGCAGGGATTTTAGCCGCAAAAATAATAGCTACAGCTGACCCAAGTTTAATGGCAGCGCTTCAAAAATATATGGATACAATGAAAGAGGCAGTCTTAGAAAGCGGAAAAGACATGGCGATTTAAAAAAAATAAATACCCTTAAAATGAATATAAAGATCATTAATAATTCAACAAACGAATTACCAATATACGAAACAAAGGCTTCTGCTGGATTAGACTTAAGAGCTTCACTTACATCATCAATCACACTTAAGTCTTTTGAAAGGGTGTTGGTGAAAACAGGATTATTTATCGAAATCCCCGTGGGATATGAAGGACAAGTAAGGTCAAGAAGTGGATTAGCTCTAAAAAATGGAATAAGCGTTTTAAACAGCCCTGGCACCATTGATGCTGATTATCGAGGTGAGATCGGGGTGATTTTAATAAACCTTTCCAAAGAAGATTTTGAAGTAAATCCTGGAGATAGAATCGCACAACTCGTGTTTTCAAACGTTGAACAAGCAAACTGGATAGTATCCGATTCACTTAATACGACTGAAAGAGGAGATGGAGGTTTTGGAAGTACTGGAAAAAACTAATTTAGTGTAAGCATAGTTACTAATACACCAAGAAAATGAAAATTATAGTTCCAATGGCGGGCAGAGGCAGCAGACTTAGGCCTCATACACTAACTACACCTAAACCACTTATTCCCGTTGGTGGCAAACCCATTGTGCATCGATTAGTAGAAGATATTGCTGCAATCTGCGAAGATAAGATCGACGAAATTGCCTTTATTATTGGTGATTTTGGAAAAGAAGTAGAAGCTGAACTAATTACCTTGGCTGAAAAGCTAGGGGCAAAAGGACGTATTTTTCATCAACTAGACCCTAAAGGTACAGCGCATGCTGTTTGGTGTGCAAAAGAAATCTTGTCAGGGCCAGTTGTAGTCGCATTTGCAGATACTTTATTTAAAGCTGACTTTAAACTAGACCCAACAGCAGATGGCATACTATGGGTAAAACAAATAGCTGACCCATCTGCATTTGGAGTAGTTCAACTAAATTCAGAAAATGAAATTATTGATTTTATAGAAAAACCTTCCGTATTTGTATCCGACCTTGCTATGATAGGAATCTATTACTTCAAAGAAGGGGAAAAACTCTTACATGAAATAGAATACTTGATAGAAAACAACATTATAAAAAGTGGTGAATATCAACTTCCTGACGCTTTGAGGAGAATTACTGAAAAGGGCGGTAAATTTAAACCAGGAGAAGTAACAGAATGGCTAGATTGTGGAAACAAAGAAGTAACAGTTCACACAAATCAACGCGTACTCGAGTTTGATAGAGAAAGAAAGAGACTCAATGAAAATCAACACCATCACAAAAATAGTGTAATCATTCAACCTTGTTATATCGGAGAAAACGTAACAATTGAAAATTCAATCGTAGGTCCACACGTATCTATTGGTTCAAATTCAATCGTTAAGAATAGTATCATTGAAAATAGTATCGTGCAACATAACACCATCATTGATAAAGGGATGCTTAAAGATTCAATGATAGGTAATCATGTGAAATTTGAAGGAAAAAAACTTAATTTAAGTATTGGCGATTATAGCGTAATGTCAGAATGAAAAAAATACTATTTATCAGCTTTTTTCTTTTAATCATCTCAGCATGTAGTTCTTCAAGACAAAGTTCTGAAACAACATCAGCACATTACAAAGAGTTGTTTCACGAAGGAATTCGTTTTATGACTAAAGATCAAGATGACAAAGCAATCATCGTATTTGAGAGCTGCACTTCAGAAAATCCTTTTGATGATGCCCCTTGGTTTGCACTATCAAAAATATATTCAGAAAAAAAAGAAAACATAAAAGCAATAAACTGCTTAAAAAAGGCGATTAAACTTGACCCATCCAATACGTATTACGAGGAACTAATTGCTTCCACTAATTATGAAATAGGAAATCATAAAGAAGCAATAAGTAACTACGCAAAAATCCTGAAAAAAAATCCTGAAAACGCTGAATGGTTATTCAACTTATCTGATGCATACTTAAAAAATAATGAATTAGAAAAATCGATAGCAACCATTATAAAATTAGAAAAATTGATTGGCAAGTCGCCTGAAATTGGATTAGAAAAATACAAACTACTTCGGGAGTTGAGCCAAAATAAAAAGGCAGAAGAAGTCTTGAAGGAAACACTGATGCTATTCCCAAGCAATAAAGTCATTCTATCCGAATTAATTCAATTTTACATTGAAAACAAAAGAGAGAATGAAGCATTTACATTTTTGAAAACATTTCAAAAATCACATCAAGAAAACGGTACAGTTTTAATTATGCTGGCTGAATTTTACAAAAAAAGAACCCAAGAAAAAGAACTGTTTGAAACCCTTGAAGACGTCTTTATACACGAAGATGTAAGTCTGGAAGAAAAAGCAAAATACCTACTCTACTTCACCGAAAATTACAACTCTGAAAAAGATCTTCAAGTATCTAAATTAATTCAGTTATTCATCGAGAAGTACCCAAGAGAAGCCCAATCTCACACATTAAATGGAGATTATTTATTAAAGAAAAAACTGAAAAAAGAAGCATTAAAAGCATACAAAGAAGCACTTGCTTATGACGAAAAGAAATTTGCACTATGGGAACAAGTTAATATACTTGAATATGACCTTCAGTTATACGAAGCACTTTACGAAGATGGGAAAAAAGCAATCGAATTATTCCCTTCACAACAGCAATTGTATTTAATGACAGGGATTGCATGTAATCAACTTTCTAAGTATTACGAAGGACTAGAGATACTAAATCTTGGAAAGATATTTGTGATTCGAAATAATCATTTAAAAGCAGAATTTTACGGGCAAATCGGCTACTCACATTTTAAATTAAAAAACATTTCGGAAGCAATTGAAAATTTTGACAAATGCATTGAACTAAATCCAGAAAATGAATTAAATTTAAACAATTATGCATATTTTCTTGCTAACGAAAAAACTGCCTTAGATAAAGCTGAAAAAATGATTAAAAAAGCACTTCAACTAAAACAAAATGAACCGCATTTTTTAGATACTTATGGTTGGGTTTTATTTCAGAAAGAAAATTATATTGAAGCATTAAACCAATTTAATTTATCCGTTGAACTAAAATACGATGAACCAGCCGTATTTGAACACCTTGGAGATTGTTTTTCTAAGCTCGGAAATGAAGAAAAAGCAAGTTTAAATTGGAAAATAGCTCAGAAATTAGGGTCGAAAAGTTTAACCCTAGAAAAAAAAATACAACACGTAAAATAGAATGAAATTAACTTGTAAAAAAATACTCGTTTTTTTAGTAATGACTATTCTAGTAAGTTGTTCTCCTAAAAGCATTAAAACGGTTCTTTCAAAAGTAGAAAGAAAAAAAACATCAGAATTAGTAGCTCACCTAGATAGCATTCATCGGATTTATCCAGAAACATTCTACTCCAAAATAGGAACTAATTTCCAAGATACAAGTCAAGAAGTTTCATTCAAAACAAACATTAAATTATTAAAAGATAGTATGATAGGAGCGGTTATCACTTATGCGTCTGTACCTATCTTAAATGCATGTATTTCAAAAGACTCACTTAAATTTACCAACAAAAGGGAAAAATGCTATACAATTACAAATCTAAATGAGATTAAAAAACATTTTGGTGTTGATTTTAGCTTTAAAAACATACAAGAATTACTCTTCGGACTACCCTTGGGTTTCGAGCCAAAAAACAAATACTACCAGATACATGAGCCGTTTCAATACATTATTTCTTCACATAGAAAAAGAGAGATTCGAAAAATAGAACGTAAACCAACTAAGAAAACAAGTGAAGATTACATCATAAAATATTATTTTAGAGATACAATACCTGGCATGTCACAAATAGATTTAGAAATTCCATCTGATTTAACAACCATACGGATAAATTACGCCAAGTACATAAAAGTGAAAGACTTTCATATCCCAACGCTTGTAACGTTATTTATCACTACGCCTAAGAATACAATCAATATAAACTTAGAGTACGACAAGGTTGAACTAAACGAAAAACAAGAGATCATTTTTTCAATCCCAGACAAATATGAGGAATGTAAATAAACTTAGTTTAAGTATTCTATTTGTTTGCGCGTTTTTCACTTCATTTGGTCAACGAAAAAGTGATAAGCTCCAAAAAGAACAAGAGAAGCTTGAAAAAAGCATCAGCATCACCCGAAGTTTATTAAAAAAGACAACCACTAACACTAAGTCAACACTGAATGAAATAAAAGTACTCGATGCCCAACTTAAATACAGGGAAGAGCTCATCGTAAATTATGATGGACAAATAAAATTTACTGAGCTAAAAATTGATGAAAAAAAACAGCAAATAGAAACATTAGAAACTAAATTAACTAAACTAATCATTCAGTATAAAGAATTATTACTTTATTCATACAAACATAGATCCCAAGAAGCTAACTGGATGATTATCATTTCAGCGAAAAATTTCAATCAAGCATTTAAGCGAAAAAAATACTTAGAAAAAATAGCTGCATTACAAGTAAAACAAAAAATAATCATTCTAAAACATAAAGAATTCATTCACGAAGAGAAAAAAGACTTGGAATCAGAGAAAAAAAGGAAGGAATTAATTGCAGAACAAAAAAGAAATGAAAATGAAAATATAAAAATAGATAAACTAAAACAAGAACAAAATTTCACTCATTTTAAATCGTTAGAAACAAAATTAAAAGAAGAACTAAAGTTAAATGAAAACAAAAAAATCATCTTAAAACAACGCATAAAAGATGCTATCAATAATGAACTTGCACTAGAAGAAAGTAAACGAAAAGCGAAGGAAAACAAAGTAATTGAACGAAAAACAGTAAAGACAACCGATCCAAAAACGACAGAACGTAAATCTAATGAAAAAGAATTAGCACCTGATAATACGGTTTCCGAAAAAGCGAAGCCCCTTGGAAAGAAAACAGTAGTCTTACTTGAAACAAAAGAGCTGGCACTGAATCAAAATTTTGAAAATAATAGAGGAAGGCTTCCTTGGCCAGTCGAAAAAGGTACAATCACAGAAAATTTCGGAAGAAACGCCCATTCAAAAATACCTAACATATTCACAAACAATAATGGTATCGACATTAGCACAACTAAAAACGCAACCATTCGATCTGTATTTGAAGGCGAGGTTACAAGTGTATTATCGATTCCAGGAGCAGGTAAAGTCGTTATTATCAAACACGGTAATTATAGAACCGTATACAGTAATTTACAAGAATGTTATGTAAGCGCTGGAATGAAAGTAAGTACAAAACAAGTTGTAGGATCATTATTACTATCTGAAAATGAAACAATGTCGGTAGCTCACTTTGAAATTCACCACATATCAGGGGGGCAAATAAACAGAATAAATCCAAATCTTTGGATTGCTAAATAAGATAAATATGTTTACAGGAATCATTGAATCATTAGCAGAGATTACAGAAATAACGCAAGAAAAAGGAAATCTTCACCTTACATTTAAAAGTAATCTAACGGGAGAATTAAAAATAGATCAAAGTGTTTCCCATAATGGAATTTGCTTAACAATTGTTGCGATAAAAGAAAATTGCTACACTGTAACTGCGATAAAAGAAACCATTGAAAAAACGAGTATAAAAAACTGGGAAAAGGGAGATAAAGTGAATACGGAACGATGTATGCTTGCCAACGGAAGATTAGATGGACACATCGTTCAAGGACACGTTGACACCACTGCAACTTGTTCAGAAATCAAGGAAGAAGATGGAAGTTGGAAATTCACATTCACCTATCAATCTTCAGATATAACTGTAGAAAAAGGATCAATTACGGTCAATGGAACAAGCTTAACTGTGGTAGACTCACATTCGAATTCTTTTTCTGTTTGTATTATACCCTATACCTATGAATTTACAAACTTTCATACGCTAACAATTGATTCTGAAGTAAATATTGAATTTGACATCATCGGGAAATACATTGCGAAACTATTCGCTAAAAGTAGATAATCATAAATTAAGTTATATGGCAACAATAAACACATACGATTTTAAAGGAAAAAGGGCTATCATTAGAGTAGACTTTAATGTACCATTAGATAAAGAGACACTTGAAATTACAGATGACACTCGAATCCGAGCAGCGATTCCTACGATTAACCACATTTTAACAAATGGAGGTAGTGTTGTTTTAATGTCCCACCTTGGAAGACCTAAAGAGGGATTTGAAGAAATATACTCATTAAAACACATTCTTAATCATATAGGAAAATTATTAGGAAAAGATGTGAAATTTGCACAAGATTGCATTAGCGCTGAGGCATTTGAACTCAGTAATAATTTAAATAATGGAGAGGTCTTGCTATTGGAAAATTTGCGATTTTACAAACAAGAAACTGCAGGTACGGATAGCTTTGCTGAGAGTTTAGCAAAACATGGTGATGTATATGTAAATGATGCTTTTGGCACTGCACACAGAGCGCATGCAAGTACAACTATTATCTCAAAATATTTCCCAAATGATAAAATGTTTGGTCTGTTGTTGGAAGCTGAAATTAAAAGCGTAGATCGTGTATTAAATAGCGAAGATAGACCACTGATTGCTATTGTTGGTGGAGCAAAAGTTTCTTCTAAAATCACAATTATTGAACGATTGTTAGATAAAGTTGATCATCTTATTGTAGGGGGTGGCATGGCCTTCACTTTTGTGAAAGCACAAGGTGGTGAAGTTGGAGGTTCATTAGTGGAAGATGATTATTTGGATGTTGCAAGAAAAATCATATCCGACGCAAAAGCAAAGGGTGTTACTATATACATACCAACAGATAGTGTTATTGCTGACGCTTTTTCAAATAATGCAAATCGAAAAACGGTACAATCTAATGAGATTCCAAAAGGATGGATGGGTCTAGACTCAGGACCACAGGCATCCAAAGATTGTGCTGAAATCATTAAAAAAGCGAAGTTAATTTTATGGAATGGACCAATGGGTGTTTTTGAAATGGAAAACTTCCAACAAGGCACTAAGGATGTTGCAAATGCGATTGTTACAGCTACTGAAAATGGAGCCTTCTCTTTAATTGGTGGTGGTGATTCTGTCGCTGCGATTAACAAGTTTAATCTTGCTGAAAAAGTGAGTTACGTTTCTACTGGTGGTGGGGCTATGTTAGAATACCTTGAAGGCATCGAATTACCTGGAATTAAAGCAATTAACGAATAATTCAAAAAAACAGATAACGCGTTTAATTGGATGATTTTTTTAAAATAAACCATTGATTATTAGTCTCAAAACTGTTTAATTTTGTGAAAATTAGGGTTAATGGACAAAAAGTAGGCTGAAAACCTCTGAAAGCTTTGTGTTTATTAGTTTTGAGACAAATCAAATACATCGTTAAAAAGAATGCCATTTTCAGTCCGCTTCTTTGATAACTGCTTGAGTTCTACTAAAGCCCAAAGAATAAATTCTTTCAAGAAATTTACATCCTCTTTAGCCAGTTTGGGTTGATAGATGCTTAGTAATTCATCAAGTGGTTTCAACGTTGATAATACCTTTTGATAATCCTTATTTGTGGCTTCGTCTGAAAGCTCGATGTTGTCAGCTTGGATAAACCAGTCCACTAAAGCATCATAGACGGTAGTTTGATTTGGTTTTTTAAGTTTTTCAATTTTCGGGAAACGCATTAAAAACAAGGTTTTGGTCGCTTCACTTATCAGGTGATTCGCCACAAAATCACTGCCTTCTTGTTCGCCTTCATATACCAACTCAACCTTTCCGGTAATTGATGGAATCATCCCCATTAAATCACTAAATCGCACTGAGGTTTGAGTTTCCCCATTCAGCAATGAGCGCCGTTCTGCTGTGCTAATTAAGTTCTCATAACCTGTAATGCTCATACGCGCACTCACGCCACTTTTAGGATCAACAAATTCACTCACGCGCGCCTCAAAAGCAATTTGTTCAAGTAAATCTTTGGCAAGTTCTGGAACATAAACTTCAATTGCCCGACTTTCAGATTTTTCTGTTTCTTGTTTAGTGATCCGTTTTGCAGTCGGTAAATCATATGCATAATGCGTGAGTATTTGTGAGCCGATTCGGTCCTTGAGGGGCGTAACAATACTTCCCCTATTGGTATAATCCTCGGGATTTGCTGTAAATACAAATTGAAGGTCTAAGGACATTCTTAATTTGAAGCCTCGAATTTGTATATCGCCTTCTTCTAAAATATTAAAGAGTGCAACTTGAATTCTAGCTTGTAAATCAGGCAATTCATTTATTACAAATAGACAGCGATTTGCGCGTGGAATCATTCCAAAATGCAATACTCTGTCATCTGCGTAACTCAGTTTTAAATTTGCTGCTTTAATAGGATCAATATCGCCTATCAGGTCGGCAATTGTAACATCAGGAGTAGCTAACTTTTCAAAAAACCGATCATTCCTATGAAGCCATTCAATCGGAGTTGCATCTCCTTTTTCACGGATAATATCTTTGGCGAATCTACTAATTGGAGCAAAGGGATCGTCATTGATTTCACTTCCTGCAACAATTGGAATGTATTCGTCTAATAATTCAATCATCAGCCTGGCTATTCTTGTTTTTCCTTGTCCTCTCAATCCCAATAAATTGATATTGTGTTTTGATAAGATGGCGCGCTCTAATTGTGGTATGACAGTTTGTTCGTAACCGTGCATTCCCTGAAATGTTTTTTTACCTGCCTGAAGTGCATGAATCAAGTTGTCCCTTAACTCTGTTTTAATGGATTTGGAGACATACTTTGCCTTTTTTAAATCACCTATTGTTTTTAAAGTAGTATTCATAGTATCAGTTAATTCGTTTTTTTCGGTTGCTTTCATAATCGTGAAAAATCATTTCGCCAAGGCCTTTAAGTCCTGTAAAAAAAGCTTTTCCTTTATTTGATTTTGTAAATTCTTCAATAAAAGACTTAAGATATGGATCTTGTGCGATCATAAAGGTTGTAATTGGAATGTGCAATTTGCGCGCTTGAGCTGCCATTGTGTAGCACTTATCGACAATGAATTGATCCAAGCCATTGCTGTTTTTATAGTATTGTCCATCCGGCATTCGAACACAGCTGGGCTTTCCATCTGTGATCATAAAGATTTGTTTATTGGTATTTCTTTTTCGCCTTAAAATATCCATCGCTAGCGATAAACCAGCAACAGTATTGGTATGATATGGGCCTACTTGAAGGTAAGGTAAATCTTTAATTTTTATGGGCCAAGCGTCATCTCCAAATACAATTACATCCAGAGTATCTTTGGGATAGCGCGTAGTAATCAGTTCAGCTAAAGCCATGGCCACTTTTTTAGCTGGCGTGATTCGGTCTTCACCATATAAAATCATACTGTGACTGATATCAATCATCAGAACTGTACTCATTTGAGATTTGTGATGTGTATCTTCAATAATCAAGTCCTCTTCAGATAATTTAAACTCACCAATTCCATGATTGATTTGCGCATTTTTCAAGCTTTCAGTAATTGATATTTGTTCAATACTATCTCCGAATTGGAAATTCCTAAATTCCCCTGTCGCTTCATCACCTTGGCCGCTTTTTTTTGTTTTATGATTGCCAGAACCACTTTTTTTAATATTTCCAAAGAGCTGTTGCATCGCATTTTTACGAAGCGTCCGTTCTGTTTTTGCTGTAATTTTTAAGGAAGCTGGACCTTTTGCTTTAATTTCTTCCTTGAGGTAGCCTTTCTTTTTTAAATCTTCCAAAAAATCATCGAGCGTATACTCCTCATTCGTCAATTTATATTCCTCATCTAAAATTTTAAACCAATTTAATGCCTCCTCTACATCACCCGAGGTGTGCGTGATCAATTCACTAAAAATCTCAAAAAGCCTTTCAAATTGAGATTGCTCAGGCGCTTTGTATTGGGTAAAAATAAAACCTGATTTGAAATTTCTATTCATACACTAAAAAACAAATAAAAGGATAAATAGTTTTCATAATCCATCTACTATGAGAATTTCAAATATATTAAGTCCATGCGCTTGGCTAAATCCAAATCTTTGTCCGTAATGGATGACGAAGTATGGGTTTGCAAGTTCACACGAACAAGATTGTACGTATTTTCCCAATTGGGATGATGATCTATTTCTTCACATTCTAGAGCTACTTCACTCATAAACGAAAAAGCTGATTTAAAATCTTTGAATTTAAAATCCCTACATAAGAAATTTTCTCTTTCTAGCCATTCAGGAAGGACTTGGCTAATAAGTAGTGACAAACTTTTTTTTTCCATCGATTTCACGCTTATTTTTTTATAAAATTACTGAAAAATGATTCAAGATTAAAATAATAATAATCACAAAGAGGCTAAAAATTGTTCTGCATTTTTCAAATGTATCTTTTGCTTTTCATCGGGCATTTTATCAAACGTTCTTACCAACATCCCTAATCTCGGATTTTTCAAAAAGAAATCGCGGTGTACATTCATAAATCGCCAGAATAATCCGTCCCAAACGGGCTGCCAGTCGCCTTTTTGATAATCACTCATTTTCATTAAATAGTTGCTACCACTAATATAGGGTTTGGTTGCCATCAGTCCTCCGTCAGCAAACTGACTCATTCCATAAACATTGG